>DASUHB010000062.1 GCA_036273715.1 Gemmatimonadaceae bacterium | reverse complement strand
GTTCACACAGGAAGACCCGTTAGGACTAGCGGGTGGGCTCAACGCGTACGGATTCGCGAACGACGATCCAATCACGTATTCGGATCCGTTTGGGCTGGACCCTTGGTGGTGGCAGACGGCGGCGCGAGTGTCGATTGAAGTCGTCGCCCTGGCGGCACATCTTCACTTGGGTCCGCTTCAATCGCCACAGAAGGAGGTCGTACGGCCGGCTGAGTCACACCCAATTGAACAGCTGTTGGAACCAGCACACGAGGTAGGTCCAGAAACGATGGGCAAGACCTCGTCCGAAACCATGTCGGACATTGAATCCAATCAAGCAATGGACGCTGCGACTGCGGCAAGCGCCAAGGTTGCAGCCGGCCCACCCCCCACGCCTTTCGAACTTCCCAGTGGCGAAACATTGACTAACATAGGCTCAGCAGCCGATGGCGCGCCGATCTTTCAAGTGGCACCTGCTGTCGCGCCTACGGCAGAAGCTGCCGCACCGGTTGCGGAAGCGGCTAGCGGCGCAGAGGGTATCAGCGAATTGGTGGCGTTTATTGCCGCGCTATTTTGATCTTGCGGTGGACGCTCAACACTCGTGCTGGTTACGGCCTCCCCGCGCAAGAGATCCTGGCAGCGATCGAGCCTTGTCGTCATGCTCCTGAGTGCCAACCAGGACTACTGGCCGCCCCGAACGTGCCGGGTGCAGGACTTTCAAGCAAGGATTTGTGCGACGAATCCGAGGAATTCCGAATCTGAATTTGTAATTCGCGCGTCTCTCTGGTAGCGGTCTAGAGTCACAGAGAGTCAATTGCCCTCGTTGTCGCACTGGCGTCGGCTGGCCGCGTGGGCCGGTCCGGTGGCACCCGAGGTCCGTCGAGGATCGCCGGGCTGATGACACGATCGGCGCGGTCACGTCGTGTGGTCGAACACGTAACTTGGTCTGCCTCGCACGTTTGCGAAAACACGGACGGTATAGTGCCATCGGACCGGAGGCAAGGCTGGTCGACGTGCGCGAAAGAGACCGACATTCTTGTCGCGTCAAGAGAGCCATTCTGACTGTGACCTGTAAACCAGTACTTCAAACCATCGCCGTAATCAATCCGTCAACGGCTTAAGGCAACCGATGAGTTGGGTAACTCCCATTGCGAAATTGATTGACGCCGTCGCGAGGCCGCTGGGGGCAGACCCAGTGCACGGGATTCGCGTTAGACAAATCGATATCTCGTGCAACTCGGAAGGATCAAGCGACAGAGTGATCGCCACGTACGCGTTCGAGCACGACGCGGCCGTGAGCGGTAAGGTGGTGAGCTTCGACCTATCGGCCAGTCCCCTGTCGTTCGTTCGTGCGCAGGGAAGTCGTTGCCGGGTCTTGGGGCCAGTGAGATTCAGTGGAGGGCGCATCCTCTTATGTCACCTGCTACCGGGCGAGGACTGGCATAGCGCGTCAGTCGAGATCTGTCTTGCGTGGCCAGCACGGTCCACGGATGCCCACTCGCCGCCGTTAACGATTTTCCCCGCTATGCTCCCGGCGCTGGTCAACGAACGGTTCAACTTGGGACGCTGGCCACAACCTGTCCTACGCTACGCCGGGGACGTAGAGCCGGCCGCGTTTATCGGGACGTCGACTGACGAGAACGGTGCGCTGCGACAACTCGCTCTCTATCGTGGAGATTACGCTGCTACCGTTTCCGTTCATCCGAATGTCGCACTCAGGTTGGGCGTCGGCTTGACTAACGTCGCTGAGACGCAGGAGACGAGTGTATTGTCGTTGCTGACTGACATCATGAGGTTCTTGGCCGCGGACTTACGGTACGATGTGAACGCATGCATACTCGCCTTGGCGGTCGAGCGGACTCCGGAGTATCCCGCACTGTGGGGGACGCCATGTCTTTCCGAGTCTCCGTCGGCGTACGGCCTGTCGAACGGGGTGCAGCCAAACCACGCGACCCTCGCTCGCTCCTTGGCTGGTCTTTGGTGGGCTAGCGGCTGCCGACTTGCTGGCGAGAATGCATTCGAGCTGTCGTTCGCCATTTGCGGCGCGTTGGGTCTCCGCTGGACGGCGCACGTCGATTCGGCACGGACTGCTAGATTCGTCGAAGGCTACCTGTTGCAGAGTCGCGATGCCCAGCGCCCCTCCTCGGCTCGATTAGGATGGCGTTGGTTACTATCGCTGTATGAGCACATGTGTCGCCGCGAAGGGGTAATGGACACGCTTCGGCGACTGACAGCGGAGCACTACGGCTACGTCGTGCCAGCGCACGATGTGCGCGCGTGCCTCGTGCGCGCTGGCGTCGCGCTCGATCAGCTCATGCCGCCAGGGCTAACTGTGCGGGACTAACGTTGCCGAGTGTCGAGTGCCGCCGTGGCAATTGTGTCGGGTCTCGACGCAGCGGAAAATCGCCAGCTGCGCCTCATCCCGCGTGTCCCAATCGCCCGGAGTAGTCAGGTTCAACGCGGGGGGTAGCAAAGAAACTCTCTGTGGGTCGAGTCAGTGGTCCGGACCCGCGTTACTCACCGACCCACAACAATGGCGCACCGTAATGTCTGATCACCGGATCCGCAGTGACCAGCACAAACCCCTCCACAATCGTTTGCGTGATCAACATCCGGTCGAACGGTTCGCGATGATGCACGGGCAGCGCCGACACGGCTGCCACGTGACGAAGCCGAATGGCAGCTCGAGGCGCTGTGCGTCCGGCCCGTGGGCACAGTGTCGCTCTCAAGCCGGCGCTTGCTCGGAACCGTACGGCCACGCTGCAACCTGACGATCGGAATGGAGGCGTTAGGCCTGGCCACGCACGACGCGTATCACGCTGGGCAGATGCAGATGATCGCGCGCGCGTCGCACGATGCGCGCGTGAGCAAGCTGATCGACCACGCGGCGACTCGCTGACTTTCGCCTACTCCACGACGCTGGCGAGCCCGTTGGTGCAGGCCACCATCCCGCTCGCGGCCGGCAGCAACGCCGTGACGAGCTTCACCCCGGTGGAGACGCGTGGTCTCCAAGGCACGGCGGCGGTGGCGCTCGGGGCGGCGAACACCAAGGTCGACGGGCCGCGCACGGATGTGGGGGACACGACGGAGTTCTGGCTCACGGCGTTAGGCGCGCCCAACCGCACTCGCGACGCCCTGGGGAACGAAACGCTCATCGCGTTCGGGAATTCGACGTTCCCAGGCCTGGCCACGCGCATAGAGCACGCAAACGGGCAGATTGTCGCCGCGGCATACGACAGCCTTGGCCACGTCAAGGCGGTCACGGACTCGACGACGTTCGATCCGAGTCCGCTTAGGTATGCGACGACCTCGTATACCTGGGACCCGCCTGGGATTTCATGACGCGAACGATCAACCCGGAAGGCGACTCCAGTACCGCGACCTACGACGCCACGGACGGCAATACGCTGACCGAAAAGGACGGCGCCGGACACCAAGTCGCGTTCGCGTACTACACGACGGGTACCGCGACCGCGCTGCTCAGGAGCGTCCAGTATCCGAGCGGGGCCAAAGACTCTCTCGTGTACGACAGCCAGCTCGGGAATCTCGTGCGCACGATTTCGCCGTTGGGCATAGTCACCGCGCACGCGCGGGACGACGTCGGTCGGGTGGTCTCCGACACAACGCCTAACGACTCGACAGCCGGCTCGCGCTCACTCGGCACCTGCTCGCTGTTGGATCGGGATACGCTCAGCATCGACAGCGCCGGCGCGCAAGTGCTGCACGTGCGGCAACACGTCGACCGAGGAGGGAACGTCGACAACTTGTGGAAGTGGAGTACGCCAGACCCGAACAGCATTGGCGTTGAAAAGACCGCATTTGCGTACGATCGCGCCAGTCGGAAGGTCACCGAGACGCTGATTGGCTTTCAGCCGATCACCTGGACGTACGACGCCGCTGGTAACCTGACCGACGGTGGTCGGCGGCCGACGACCAACGTGTACGACGCGCTCAATCGCCGAGTCATTGCGAGCGGAAGCGAAGAGGCGACGTACGGGTACGACGCCGTTGGGCATCTCGTGGTCGCGAACAATCCGTACGCGAGAATTGCGCGCACGTACAACCCAAACGGGACGTTGGCCAGCGACACGTTACGCATTGCGACCGTGCTGCGCGTGAGCTTCGCGTGCTCCGCCACATCGGCGAGGGTGTCGATGCCGAGACTCGATCGCCGCCCTGAGCGCCTAACGACATGCCCGTAAGTACGGAATTCTCGTCTTATTCACCCTGTGCAGAGCTTTCCTAGATGGGGTGGTGCAGAAAAGAAACGAGCGCCCAAACCACGCCTAAAACCACGAGCGCGCGCTTTGCGAGGACAAGCGACCAACCTGTCGCGGTGTAGTCGTCCTTGCCCTTAACAAGCGGGATTGGTAACTCCTTCCACCACTGATCCTTCCCAGCTGGTCGCACCCTACATAGTGCTGCAGCCAGAGTCAGCCCAACGACACAGATGAAGATGACGACAAAAACGACGAGATCGAACGGCAAAGCGTGCAGGCCCTCGTGGCCATTCTGAACGACGATAGACTGATGGTGTATCAGCACAGTCGTTATGTACGAACGTCAAGACTGGGTTCACAGTGCTCGGTGCCGCTTAGAGATTTTGTAGGAGACCGGGATCCGCGATCAGCGACGCGCCGGATAGCAAAGAACCCAACCGTCTCACTCTCGTGATTTCGTCGTCGCGCGGTCAACTGCGGCTTGTCTTCGATGCCCCTGCAATAAGAGGACTAGTACTAATAAAGGGACCACATTCAAGAAGATCAAAGTCGTCCCCCCCATTGAATCGCACCGCCCCGACGACGCCGATCCCGAATACGGCTGGCGCCTAACCGAATCGGCCGTCGGTGCGCACCTCCTCAACGGCGCATCCGTCACCGGCCTCGACCTCCAGTACTGGCGCGAGCGCAACGTGGAGGACGACTTCGTGCTCCGCGCCGGGCTGCGGTACACCGCACTCGAGGCGCCGCGGCGTGGAAGCCCGTGCGCACCGTGCTCGTCGGCGAGGGAGGGGTCGATATCGAAAACTCTGACGACGTCGCCCGACCACTGGCTGGAACGCTGAAGAGCGTGCGATCGGCGTGGTTCGCGACCTTATCGGCGCTTCGTTCACCGCAGCTCGGCGACAACTGCGCCCACGAGCGCCTCGATAGTCGCCGCGGCCGCCTCGGCGTGGACCTCTAACCCGTGCATGCGAGCTGCACTACTGGTCACCGGCCCCATCGTGATGATCCGCGCACCGTCCACCGCGCCCGCGTCTCCGCCAAGCGCCTCCAAGAAAAAACGAACGGTGGACGCCGAGGTGAACGTGATCGCGTCCACGCCCCTCACGGCAACCGCATCGCGCGCCGCGCTCGCGCCGCCCGTGTCGGCTACCGTTCGATAGGCGACAACCTCGTCGACCGCCGCGCGCATCTCGCGCAGCGACCCCGCGAGCGCATCGCCCGCGCCCTCGGCTTTGATGAACAAGACGCGCGCGCCTCCCACATCGGCGCGCTCTCGAAGCGCGTCGCCAAGTCCTTCTGCCGTGGCCCGCACCGGAATCACATCGGCGGCAAGGCCGTGCTCGAGCAACGCTCGGGCGGTCGCCTGCCCAACGGCTCCCACGCGCACGCCCGCAAACCGCCGCGCATCCCCGCCGATATCACGGAGCGCCGCCCACGCGATCTCCACCGCGTTCTGCGACGTGAACAGCACCCACTGGTAGCCATCGAGCCGCACGAGCGCGTCGCGCAATGGCGCGGGGTCGGCGGGCACGATCACGATGGCCGGCGCTTCGATCACCTCAGCGCCTAACTCCGTAAGGCGCGCGGCGAGCTCCGACGCCTGCGCGCGGGCGCGCGTCACGATGATCCGCCGACCGTGCAGTGGGCGCCGGTCGAACCACGCGATCTCGCCGCGCAGCCGCGCCACCTGGCCCACGATGGTGATGGATGGCGCCGCAATTCCCGCCGCACCTGCGGCTTGGGCGATGCCCGCCACGGTGCTCTCGACCGTCCGCTGCTTGGGCCACGTGCCCCATTCGACGACCGCCGCCGGCGTGTCGGCGGGCAGTCCACCAGCGGTCAGCGCGGCGACGATCTCCGGCAACCGCTTCACACCCATGTAGAGCACGAGCGTGCCGCCGGCGCGCGCGAGCGACGCCCAGTCGACATCGCTGTCGCCCTTCGTCGGATCCTCGTGGCCGGTCACGAACGTCACCGCCGATGCGACGCCCCGATGCGTCACCGGAATGCCCGCGTACGCAGGAGCGGCGACACCGGCAGTCACACCAGGGACGATCTCGAACGACACGCCGGCTCGCGCGAGCGCTTGCGCCTCTTCGCTGCCACGCCCAAACACGAACGGATCGCCACCCTTGAGTCGCACCACCCGCTTGCCTTCTCGCGCCAGGCGCACGAGCAGCGCGTTGATCGCATCCTGCCGCGCGGAAGGCGCACCACCGCGCTTGCCGACATCGTGCAGCTCTGCGCCGGGTCGCACAGCACCGTCTTGCACGATCTGCGGATTGACCAACGCGTCGTACACGACGGCATCCGCCTGCGCGAGCAGCGCGCGCGCGCGAACTGTAACGAGTCCCGGATCGCCCGGTCCCGCGCCCACGAGCGACACGAATCCGGATGCTGGACGGGCAGAATCGGTCGACGGGGGTGGCACGGTCATCACTCGGAAAATGCCCGGTGCGGCACGCAAACTCAACGCGACGGTCCGTGCGCCTAGGTGCATCGCAGTCTGCCGGCGCGTATGATCATGGGACATGACCACCCCAGTGGCGGAGCACACCGCCGCGGCGACACGTACCGTCCTCGCCGGTTGCTCGTTCGCCGGACTCGAGTACTTGTATCGCACCGTGCGCCGGCGCGGGCGCTTCGCCGCCGGCACAATGACGGTGATCGATCCGCGCCCCATCCACTCGTACGTTCCGCTGGCGCACGAGGTGACGGGCGGGGTGCGCGGCGCGGAAGCGTTGCAGTTCGATGCGGCAGCCTTCTGCCGCGCGATCGGTGCCGAGTGGATCCAGGGTGCCGTCTCGACGCTGGACCGCGAGCGGCGTCTGATCGGTCTGGCCGATGGCCGTTCGGTGCCGTACGACCGGGTGGTGATCGCCATCGGCAGCGTGCCTAACTTGCCCGACGCGTTCAAGCGATCGCCCGCCGTGATTCCGGCCAAGTTCGTCGACGATGCATCCGCCTTGCGACGACGGCTCCACGTGCTGCGCGTGTCCGGCGCGAGCGTGCTGCGCGTCGTGGTGATCGGCGGGGGCATCACCGGCGTCGAGTGGAGCGCCGAGCTCGCGTCCGGCCGCGTGGATGGATCGCGCGTCGCGACAGCGCTGGTGAGCGACACGTCACGCCTCCTCCCGACGTTCTCGCGCGCGGTGTCGCAGCGCGCGGCAACCGCGTTGTCATCGGGAGGCGTCGAGCTGTTGTTAGGCAGACGGGCCACCGGGCTCTCGCGCGATCACGTGCTGCTCGAGGGCGGGACCTCCGTGCCGTGCGACGTGGTCGTGTGGGCCGGCGGCGTGCGCCCGCATCCCGTGGTCTCGACACTCGGCTTGCCGGTCACTGGCGATGGCCATCTCGTCGTGAACGCCCGGCTCGAGGTGGACGGCGATCCGGCCATTCGCGCCATTGGCGACTGCGTCCGCGTGGTGGAAGGGGGACGCGAGTGGCCGACGACGATGCGCGCCATCGAAGCCATCTGGCAGGGTGCGGCGCTGGCACGGTTGATGGATCCCGATCCGCGCCGCGAGCCCAAGCCGCATCGCCTGCATCGGGATTTCTCGTACGGCATTTCGCTGGGACGGCGGCGCGCGGCCATCGTCAACGGCCGCTTCATCGTCGGCGGCGCGCCGGTGGTCACATTCCGGCGTCTGCTGCAATGGGGATACTACCGGCGCCTCGAGCGCCTCGAGGCCAAAGCCTAACGCAACACGGCCGGCCGCAGCTCGCGCGACACCGGACGCCGGCGCGCCGGCGCGCCGGCCGCGGGCGATTGGACCGGCCACGACTACAGATGTCGGGATGAGCGATTCCGCTGCGATAGTCCGTTATAGGAGTATGTCCCTCTCGCGGAGATTGGTATGAGCAGCACTCTCACTTCCACAGTGCCGGGCTCGGCGGCGCTCGATGCGGGCGCGCTGCGCGCATTTGCATCGACGCTGCGCGGCTCCGTCCTCACGCCGGATACGCCCGGGTACGACCAGGCGCGCACGATCTGGAATGCCATGATCGACAAGCGTCCGGCGGTGATCGCGCGCTGCGCGGGCGCCGCCGACGTCGGACACGCGGTGCGCTTCGCGCGCGAGGTGGGCCTCGACATCGCGGTGCGCGGCGGCGGCCACAACATCGCCGGCAGCGCGCTCTCCGACGGCGGGCTCGTGGTCGACCTCTCGGGCATGAAGTCGATCCGGGTGGATCCAACGCGCCGCGTGGCGGTGGTCGAGCCGGGCGTGACGTTAGGCGAATTCGATCATGACACGCAGGCGTTCGGCCTGGCGACGCCGGTGGGCATCAACTCGACGACCGGCATCGCGGGGTTGACGTTGGGCGGCGGCTTCGGCTGGCTCTCCCGCACCTACGGCCTCACGGTGGACAACCTGCGCTCGGCCGACGTCGTCACGGTGAACGGCGACTTCGTGCACGCCAGCGAGCGCGAGAACGCCGACCTCTTCTGGGGGCTCCGCGGCGGCGGCGGCAACTTCGGCATCGTCACGGCGTTCGAGCTGGGGCTGCAGCCCGTCGGTCCCGAGGTGATGGCCGGCCTCCTCGTCCACCCGTTCGCGGACGCCGGCCGGCTGCTCCGGCGGTATCGCGAGGTGTGCCTCGCCGCGCCTAACGAACTGTCGGCGTGGGTGGTCATGCGCAAAGCGCCCCCGCTGCCCTTCCTGCCGGCCGACGTGCACGGGACGGACGTCGTCGTGATCGCGGTCCTGTACTCGGGCGACATGCAGGCGGCCGAGCGCGCGATCGCACCGCTCCGGGCCATCGGGAAGCCGATCGCCGACGTCGTGTCGCCGCACCCCTACACCGGCTTCCAGGCCGCGTTCGACCCGTTGCTCACGCCGGGCGCCCGCAACTACTGGAAGACCCACGACCTCGCACCGATGAGCGACGAGGCGCTCGACCTGGCGATCGACGCCGTGCGCCGGCTGCCCGGCGAGCAGTGCGAGGTGTTCCTGGCGCAGTTAGGCGGCGCCGTCCGCGCGACGCCCGAAGACGCGACGGCGTACAGCGGGCGCAATGCCGACTGGATCGTGAACGTGCACGCGCGATGGACCGATCCGGCGCAGGACGAGCGCTGCATCGGCTGGGCCCGCCGGCTGTACGCCGATCTCGCGCCGTATGCGACCGGCAACGCGTACGTGAACTTCATGTCGGGCGACGAGGGCGATCGGGTGAAGGCCGCGTACGGATCGCACTACGCGCGGCTGGCGGCGCTCAAGCGGAAATACGACCCGATGAACCTGCTGCGGACCAACCAGAACATCTCGCCCGCGGCCTGACGGCCCGCCGGGGTCGGGATCGATGTGATACGTTGACGTATCGCTGCGATACGCGTACGTTTCACATCGGTCCCGAGCCGGAGGCGCCACATGCCCGCCTGCGTCCGCTACATCGTCACCAACGTCGACGCCGCAATCGACTTCTATACGCGGCACCTGGGATTCACCGTCCAGATGCACCCGTCGCCGCCGTTCGCCGAGATCGCGCGCGACGAGCTGCACCTCTACCTCACGCAGCCCGGACTCGGCGGCGGCGGCGCGCCGATGCCGTCGGGCGAAGCGCAGCAGCCGGGCGGGTGGAACCGCATCCATCTCATCGTGCCGGACCTCGACGCGATGGTCGCCACGCTCCGCGGCGCCGGCTGTCGCTTCCGCAACGATGTCGTCCAGGGCGTGGGCGGCAAGCAGATTCTGCTGGAAGATCCATCGGGAAATCTCGTGGAGCTGTTCGAGCCGAACACGGCGGCGTATCGCGCGCCGGGCAGCGGCTCGTGGCGCGGCGGCGCCACCACCGGGTGACGCGCCACGCCTAACGAAAAGCCGCGGCCGCCGCGGCGGCGTGCGGTGGCGACGCGCCGGCCCCAAGACCCGCGCGTCGCCCGCTCGCGCCGCATCATCCTCGGCGCCGCCCTCGATGAGTTAGGCGAAGCGGGCTACGGCGCGTTCAGCATCGAGTCGGTGGCCGCGCGCGCCGGCGTCGGCAAGGCGACCATCTATCGCCTCTGGCCGCACAAGCTCGCGCTCATCGCCGACGCGTTTCGCATGCTCCAGGACGAGGGCGACCCGGACCTGTCTACCGGCACGCCGCGCGAAAAGCTGGTGCGCATCGTGCGCCACGTGGCCGAGGTCGCCAAGCACTCGCCATTCTCCAAGTGCCTGCCCGCACTCATCGATGCAGCGGAGCGTGATCGCGAGCTGCGCACGTTTCATCGGCGGTTCCAGGCCGCGGCGCGCCGGCCGCTCATCGCGCTGCTCGAGGCGGGCGCCAAATCGGGCGATTTTCCGCGCCACCTCGATCCGGAGCTCACGGCGTTCGCACTGCTGGGCGCGATCTTTTTTTGCCGCCTCATGACGAGCAAGCCGTTCGATCCGGATCGGGCGGCTGATCTCGTGGACGAGGTGTTGGGCCGCTGACGCGGCTTCTCCAGGCGCCCGCAATCGCCTGTTACGGAAAAAGCAGTTGACAAGCCGTTCTCGCGACCATATCCTACGGAAACTTCCGTAGAGACCATGGACGAAATCTATTTTCCTCCCCGCGAGCTCCGCGTCATGGGCGTCCTCTGGCGAATGGGCTCCGCCACTGTCGCCGAGGTGCGCGAAGCGTTAGGCGAAGAGCTCGCCTACACCTCGGTCCTCTCGGCCCTCCAGACGCTCGAGGAAAAAGGCTACGTGCGGCACCAGGCGAAGGGACGAGCGTATCGCTACTCCCCGGCGGTGAAAGCCGAACGCGCCGGCGGCAGCGCGCTCGCCCGCATTCGCGACGCGATCTTCCAGGGCTCGGCCGAGCGGATGTTCGCCCAACTGGTGTCCGACCGCGAGCTGAGCCGCGAGGAGCTCGAGCGCATGCGGCGGCTCCTCGCCGAGCGGCTCAAGGAGAAGCCATGATCATCGCGACGCTCGTCTACGCGCTGGTGTTCGGATCGCTCGTCGCACTCGCGGCGGCCGCCGCCGACGTGGTCCTCCGGTTAGGCAATCGCGCGGCACGGGGCATCTGGCTCGCCGCGTTGGGGGTGACAGTGGTCGGCACGGCGTTGGCTCCGGCGCGCGCGGCGCACCGCCCGATGGTCGCCGTCGCCGGCGCGGCGTCGGCCGTGCCTGCGTCCCACTCGATGTCACTGCCCGACCGAATCGCGCGCTCGGTCGAGATCGTGCGCCAGGCGGGCACGTCGATCGTGAATGGCGCATTGGCGTGGATGCCGGGATCGCGCGCGGCCCGGCTCGACCGCTGGCTCGCGGCAGCGTGGATCGTCGCAAGTATCGCGGCGATTGCCATGCTGCTGGCCGTGCACCAGCACTTTCGCACGGCGCGCCGTGCATGGCCGGTGATCACCCTCGACGACACGCGCGTGCGGCTGGCGCCGCACACCGGACCGGCTGTGTTAGGCCTGGCCGCGCCCGAAATTGTCGTGCCTGCCTGGTTCGTGGCGCGCTCGCGCGCCGAGCAGCACGTGGCTTTGGATCACGAACGCGAACACGTGCGTACGCGCGACCCGCTGGTCCTGGCCGCCGGCTTTGGTGCGGCGGCACTCATGCCGTGGAATCCCGCGGTGTGGTGGATGCTGGCCCGCCTGCGCCTCGCCGTGGAGCTCGACTGCGACGCGCGGGTGCTCAGACGCGGCGTCACGGCCCGCTCCTATGGCGCGCTCCTCATCGATCTCGCCGGCCGCTCGGCGGCTGGCGCCGGCATTCCCGTCCTTGGCCTAACACTCACCCATCTGGAACGGAGGTTGATCGCCATGACGCCGCATCGCCGTCCTTTCTCATCTGCCCGCGGCAGCCTGCTCGCCGCGGCGGCCGTGGTTGCGTTGGTCGTCGCCTGCAACACTCCGGTGCCGACGGCGCCCGAGCGCGCGCAAGCCAGCCGGGCGAAGACGCTCGCGGCACCGCTGCCCGACACGCTCGTCCTTCGTCTCGACGGATTGATGAAGATGGCCGTCGCAACGGAGTCACTTCACGTGAACTTCCGTCCGGATCACATGAAGATCAAAAGCGACGCCGGCGACAGCGTTCGGTCGCGTGTCCATTACGTGATCACGAGCTTCCGCGCTGACGGGCAACAGGAGCAGCAGAAGCACTCCGTCGTCGAGCCGGACACTCCGAAGCTGTTCGACGGCCTGGTGGTGATCGACGGTATGATCTCGAACAACGAGTCACTCACTCAGCTGTCCCCGCAGCGAATCGACCGCATCGACGTGCTCAAGCACTCGGCCGCGCTGCACAGCTTTGCGGACCCGCGAGCCGCCAACGGTGTGATCATGGTGACGACGAAAAAGCCGTGACACGACCTGGTGGACGGCGCGCGGTGGGGCTCGGCGGTTTCGCCTAACGGCCCCCTGGCGCATCGCGTGGAGGTGGGTCGGGCCGCTCCGTGCAGAGGGCGGCCCGGCGTGCATCCGGAGCCCGCCGGTGCATCCTCAGCCTCGACTGGCGGAGCCGGAGCGCCGCCAGTCGGGCGCGTCGGGCGGGTCGAGGCAAGGCCGCATGTCGGCGCCGCCTAACGCAATGAGGTCGTAGAACGCGCGGTGGCGGCGGTCGGCGCGCAACCAGCGATCGAATCGCTCGCGGACCGCGGACGCGCAGTCGCGGTCGAAGTAGCGCAAGAGCAGCTCCCAGTCGATATCCAGCATCGGCGCCCCGAGCGAGGAGGTCGGTGACTTCTCTATTCAACTCGGCGCCCCGTGTTTCACCCCACACGTGGTGAATCGACGTCGGCTGTGGGGTCTGGCGGCTCGGGAGGTGTCGAGATGTGTGTGGGGGACCCGGCACTGCTCGGACGTCATCGGCTGATGCAATAAAACGATGACGCTCGTGCGCGAGGAATGATGTATTCTAGCGCACCTGAAACGGAGCACGTCGCCATGTCCGAAGTGGTCGCCATTTGGCCCGTCCCAGAATACCGCCTGCTCGACACCGAGACACTCGACGATGCCCTGGACCGTCCGCCCCTTCGCTGGCCGCTGACGATCAGAGAACGCGACACCGATGAGGATCGGGCAGCGTCCCGACGCCTGGGCGAGATTTTTCGTGCGCACTACTCGGAGCTGTATGCCCTCGTGCTACGCTATGTGCGCACGCGCGCGCTCGCGGAGGAGATCATTCAGGACGCGTTTCTGGCGGTATGGAAGCGCCGTCACGCATGGACGGCGACGATGGATCTCAAGGCGTACGTGTTCCAAACGGCGCACAATCGCGCGCTCAACCATCTGCGTCGTGATCGCGTGGAAATCGACTGGCAGCATTTGGTGGCCGCTCGCCGCGAGGAGTGGGGCATGAGTCAGTACGCGGTGAGCGCGCACGACGCCGTCGACGTGGACGAGATGGTGGAGCTCATGCAACGCGCGGTGCGCAGTCTCCCGGCTCGCGCGCAGCGAACCATCGTACTGCGCCTTCAATACCATTTGACCAACGCCGAGATCGCAGAGGTGATGGGGGTGAGTGTGAAGGCGGTGGAGCGGAATATCACGCGCGGGCTCAAAGCGTTGCGGGTGGCGTTCGGCAAGCCGGGTTAGTGGAGCGCGACCGGGTTTCTGGCGGCGCAATACACTCCCCGTTCCCCGCGCCGTCGATCAAAGGATCAGACGCGCGCGACCAGAAACCAGAGTACCACGAGCACCGCCACGCACAGAACTCCCGCGAGTACGCGCCTGGTCCAGGCTACTCGCGTCCGGTCTTTGTTTCCCTCCTCCGCCATGCGCTCTGCCAGGCGGCCCCACGCGTGCTCGATCTCGCCCTCGGTGAATGTGAGAGGCGGATCGGCTTCGTCGCCTGAATTCGCGAGCAAGCCGAGTAGACGATCGACGAAGAGTCGGCGCTCGGGGTGGGCGCCGATCCATGCCTCGAGCTCAGCCAGCTCTTCGGGCGTGCACTGTCCGATCGCGTAGCGTTCCAGTAGCGGAAACGGTACGTCTTCGAGCGCCAAGGTCCGTCTCCGTGCGTCGAGGGCTACCAATATATCGCGAGCGCCGAGTGGAGAACATCAAAGCGACGCGCAGCGTATCGAAGGAGTGCGTGTCGCGGGCGGTCGTGGCGAGACTGCTGGAAGTGCACCCTATCGTATGCTCGAATCTCAAGTACGCGCGACCTGCCTTACTGTCGTTGGAAGGTTGCTGTAACGCGTTGCCCGTTGCCGGTGAGTGCGCCGGTGAGAACGTCGGGCTCCAGCAGGCGCCCCGCCAGGTGGAGCGTGGTGCCGTTGTCTTCGGCGATGTCGAGAACGACCGAAGGGCCTGTCACGAATCCGTTGACGACCAGTGTCCCTCCGGCGGTCGCCTCGCCGAACCACCGTCCGCTTCCTTGCACGAGGCTGTCGGTCACCGCGAGCGTGAAGCTCGCGCCTGATCCGTGCGCAATCGTACTCTGGAGCCACGTCCCGACCAGCGCTTGCTCGATTACGACCGGGTCGGTAATGCCATTGTTGTCGCTCGAGCAGGCGGTGACGGCGAGCAGCGCGACCGTCAACATCAGACCATTTGGGCGCATGGGACCTGCCTCCTGGGCTACGCCTGTTCGTGGTGGATCCGTGGATCGTTGCCGAAGCTGCTCGAGCAATTGTGTCAGCGATTGACGTGCCGAGCCAGAGCAGGACGGTTGAGCGCTCATAACCTTGGTCAGCGACGTTTTCCTCGCGCGCGGGTTGGCGATCGATCGCCCGTAGCCAGCGGACTGAACGTCTCGCAGGCTATTCGCGTACTAGGAGCGGCGGTTGTCATTCGTCGCCCAAGCCGACGCGCTCGGCGGCTCGATCCCAACTCGAGAGGAAAATGAGGATGCCCGACATCACCCGGAAGGTCCGGCTGCTCTGCATGCTGGCTGCGACTGTGGCGCTCGTGCCGTCGGTGGCCCGCGCCCAGCAAGCTATCGACTCGGCGTACACGGCGCAGATCAAGCAGGATCTCGAGGATCCGCGTATCTCGACGGAGCTCGTCGATTATCTGCCCGCATCGGCGACGGTGCCGTCGCCGCTCAAGGTGTTGGGCCACATCATCGGCGCGCCGGGCATTCTCGACCGCAGCGCGGACATCTACAAGTACTTTGACGCGCTCGCCGGCGCGTCGCCGCGCGTGAAAGTGTGGCGCATCGGCAAGACCGAGGAAGGCCGGGACATGATTCTCGCGGCCGTGGCCGATGAGCAAACGATCAAGGAGCTGGACACGTACCGCGGCATGCTGGCTGCGTTAGGCGACCCGCGCAAGACCACGCCGGAAGAAGCGCAGCAGCTGATCCACACCGCCAAGCCCATCTACTACATCACGAGCGGCATCCATTCGCCGGAATTCGGCGGACCGGAGATGCTCATGGAACTCGCCTATCGGTTGGCTGTCGATTCATCGCAGTTCATCCGGAACATCCGCGACAAGGTGATCGTGTTGATCACGCCGGTGATCGAACCCGATGGACGCGACAAGGCGGTCGACACCTACTACTACAACAAGAAGCAGCCGAAAGGCGCCCCGCGGCTTCCGCTCATGTACTGGGGCCGGTACGTGCAGCACGACAACAACCGCGATGGCATGGGACAGTTCCTCCAACTCACCAAGCACACCACGCAGGCGGTGCTCGACTGGCATCCGACGATGCTGCACGATCTGCACGAAGCGCAGACGTATCTCTACGCATCTACCGGCACCGGTCCGTACAACGAGCAGATCGACCCGATCACGATCGACGAATGGTGGATGCTCGCCGAGAACGACGTGATGGAGATGACGAAGCGCGGGGTGCCGGGCGTGTGGACGTACGGCTTCTACGACGGCTGGACGCCTAACTATCTCTTTTTCATCGCCCACACCCACAACGAGCTGGGCCGCTTCTACGAGGTGCAGAGCTACGGGCCCGACAATTACGTCGTGAAACCGCGGGCGACGACCACGAGCCGCGAATGGTTCCGGCCCAACCCGCCGTTGGACAGCATCAATTGGGGGCCGCGCAACAACACCAACATTCAGGAATCGGCCATCCTGTTCGCGCTCTCCGACGTCGCGAAAAACAAGGAGACGTTCCTCGACAACTACTGGCGGAAGAACGTCCGCGCGGTCGACAAGGGGAAGACCGGTCCGGTGTATGGATGGGTGATCCCCGCCCAACAATATCGGAAAGCCAACGCCGCCGACGCGGTGAACGACCTTCGTGCGCAGGGACTCGAAGTGCACACCGCGAACGCCGCCTTCACGGCCGGCGGCGTCTCGGTGAAGCCGGGCGACTACATCATTCGCGGCGACCAGCCGTATCGCACCCTCGCCGACATGTACTTCGCGCTGCAACACTTCTCGCCCAAAAATCCCGCGCCGTACGATGACACGGGGTGGACCTTCCCGCTGATGCGCGATATCACCATCACGCCGATCGGCGACAAGCGTCTGCTCGATCATCCGATGACCATGCTGACGAAGGACGCCGTGGCGCCCGGCGGCGTGAGCGGCGCCGGCAGCGTCGTCGTGGTGGACAACACGGCGGACAACAACATTGCAGCATTCCGATTCAAGTTCGCGAAAACCAGGATGGATGCCGCCGAACAGGATTTCGACGCCGACGGCCATCACTTCCGCGCCGGCGCACTCATCATCCCGAACGCCAATCGCACGCAGCTCGAGGGCGAGCTGCAGCGGCTCGGCCTGTCGGCGTACGCGATGGCGTCTACGCCTAACGTAAAGACACACCCGCTGGACGTGCCGCGCATCGGATACGTCCACAGTTGGACGCGCACGCAGGACGAAGGGTGGGTGCGCGCCGCGCTCGATACCTACAGCATCCCGTATACGTACTTCGGCGACGTGAAGCTCCGTGATGGGAATCTGCGCCAGAAATACGATGTGATCATCATGCCGCACATCGGCGGCACGGTGCAGAGCATGGTGAACGGCATCCCGAAAACCGGCGCGACGCCTCTGCCCTACAGGAAGACGGCCGAGTTCCGGAGCTTCGGGACGCCGGATTCGTCGAGCGACATCCGCGGCGGTATGGGACTCGATGGTGTGAAGAACCTGTACGACTTCGTCCAGCAGGGCGGCACGCTGATCGTCGAAGGGTCGACATCGGAAATTTTTCCGAGCTACAATCTCGCGCCGGGCGTGACCATCGAGCAACCCGACAGCTTGTTCGCGCGCGGCAGCATCATGCGCGGCGAGATCACCGACCTGTCGAGCCCGATCGTGTACGGCTACGAGCGCGATCAGATCCCGGTGTACTTCAATCAGGGCCCGGTGATGCGCGTGGCGACGGGGCCGGGCGAATTCTTCGGCGGGTTCAATCGCGGGCCGGACGTTGGGCAGGACGTGACGCCGATGGCGACGCCGATGCCGTTGTCGCCGTGGCATCCCGATTCGGAGATCGACAGCGGCTCGCCGGCGCGCGGCCCCGGGCGCATGCGCGGCCGCGCCGCGCCTAACGTAAGTGCCGACACCGCGTCGCAGGGCCCGCGGGTCATCCTGCGCTTCCCGCGCCGTCCGGCTGACATGCTGCTCTCCGGCACGCTCAAGGGCGGCGAGGCGCTGTCGGATCGCGCGCAGGTCGTGGACGAATCGGTGGGCAAGGGACACATCGTGATGTTCGCGATCCGGCCCTTCTGGCGCTGGCAGACCCAGGGCACCTACATGCTCGGCTTCAACACGATCATGAACTGGGATCACCTCGACGCGGGCCGCGCTGCGTCGTCCGTGCCGCAGGTGGGACGCCGTTAGCACAAACGGAACGGCACTCTGACACTCTTCTGACTCGCAGCGGGGCGGGCGATGTGTTCGCATCGCCCGCCTAACCATTCGCCCCAATGCGATTGCCGGCTGCCGGTTCGCTCGCCATAGTGCCGCAACCAATCTCTTTCCTAGGCAACCGCATGCGAACCGTCCGCTACGCCGTCGTTCTCATTGCGTCGAGCATCGGCGCCGCCTGCGGGTCATCCGCCACCGCGCCCAAGGTCGTCAAGAACAAGGTGTGCCCGCCTGCCGTGCTGTCGGCGGGCGTTGTGGCCAACTCGCTCGACACGGCGAACGCCTGCGTGACACCGAACGTGCTGGCCGGAGTGCTGGACGCACAGCCGGAGAGCACGCTGGCCAGCGACTACACGCTTCACGTGCAGGGGTCGACTGGCGTCATCATCGCCATGGAAGGCCTCCCGCCTGCCGAGCTCGCGAGCCGGCTCGATCTGCTGGCGAGCGACAGCACACTGCTGGCGACATCACCGACGGGAGTGTTCGCGCCGGCGGTCCTCGCGTTCGTCAATGGGACGCCAGACTCGCTCGACGTGCGGGCGACCGTCGACGACTCCCTGCCCGCCGACACCGGCGCCTACTCACTCCGCGTGCAGACCTGCGCCGTTCCGTTAGCCCCGATCACCGGCGCCGTGTCGCACACGGATTCCATCCAGTCGTCCGACTGCGTGCTGCCGTCGGCGCCGTTCGTTGGTGACAGCTCGCACGCGCATCTCTACAGTATCCACATCGACAGCGGCTCGTCCCGGGCCATCACGGTGTCGTCTCCGGGTGCGGTGGCGATCGCCGGCGGCAGCCCGCACGATGACACGTTCGGCGCGCTTCCGTCCGATGCCTTCCTCCATCCTTCGGAGCCGCCCACCGGGCCGAGTGCGTACGCGTTCACGTTAGGCGGCGGGCCGGGCGGGTATTTCACCCTGATCATCTCGACGCCAAGCGACGAGCCGACGTCGTACACGCTGACGGTGGCGGACGAGCAATCCACGCCCTGAAGGCCGCGCGGCGTGCGGGATGGCTGAGTACGCCGGCAGCGGTGTACTGCATGTGAAAGGCTGCCTTTACTATGACGCAGAATTCGCGATATATTAAAGCCTTGCTTTAATAAGAGCGCGAATCATCTCCATGGTAAAGGCAGCCTGACGTATGGTTTCCTCGCAAAACGATCCTAGGCGAGCTGGACATTATCAGCTTCAGCCTTCCGGCGTCCGGGCGTTCATTCCGGCGCCGCTTCCGCCCGACCCACCGGTCCGCATCAGCGACAACCTCCAACAGGTCTTGTCGGATGCGGATCGCGCACTTGGCCGCCTCGATGGTTCGGTGCTTACGCTTCCGAACCCGGATCTGTTCGTGCTCATGTACGTGCGCAAGGAAGCTGTGCTCTCGAGTCAAATCGAGGGCACACAGAGCTCGCTTCAGGATCTGCTCGCCGCGGAATCGCATCTACTTTCACGATCCGAAAAGGGCGACGTCGGCGACGTCGTGAACTACGTTGCCGCGATGAACCATGGGCTCGCGCGCCTGCGCGAGCTGCCCGTGTCGGTTCGACTGATTCGCGAGATTCACGCGGAGCTGATGAAAAGTGCGCGGGGCGGCAATCTCGCGCCCGGAGAAATTCGGACGTCGCAGAACTGGATCGGCGCCCGCGGCGCGACGCCGGCTGAAGCAACGTTCGTCCCGCCGCCTCCTGGCGACGTGCCCCGTGCGTTAGGCGATCTCGAAACGTTTCTCAACGGACCCGCCGCGCTGCCCGCGTTGATCACTATCGGTCTCGCGCATGCCCAGTTCGAAACGATTCATCCCTTCCTCGATGGCAACGGACGCATCGGCCGTCTGCTCATCACATTTCTCCTGGTGCAGACCAACCTACTGCAGAAGCCCGTGCTGTACCTGTCGCACTACTTCAAGCGGCATCGCCGAGCGTACTATGAGCACCTGCAAGCCGTCCGGGACCACGAGGATTGGGAATCGTGGCTGGCCTTCTTCCTAACGGGCGTCGCCGAGGTGAGCGCCGACGCGGCGGAGACTGCGCGGCGCATCTTGCTCATGCGGGAAACGCATCGAAAGGCGGTGACCGAGCGCCTGGGGCGGGCGGCCGGCGCCGGGCACAAGGTGCTCGAGTCGCTCTACGATCGTCCAGTTCTTTCCGTCGACGGCATCCGGAAACTGACGGGGACGACGTACCCTGCCGCCAACGCGCTCGCCGCGCGACTGCAAGAGATTGGTGTGTTGACGGAGATCACCGGCCGGGCGCGGCACCGGCGGTTCCGATACGACGCGTACGTGAGCCTGTTCACCGACACGGCACCGGCGTCCGGTGCCTAACGACTCGTTGCGGAGCGGAAGTGCGGAAGCCCATTGTTAAACGAGAAGCCTTTGGATGTTCGGCACAAGTTTCACTTTTGCTATCCCCTCAAGCTGTTGCACCTGTTGTTGACGAACCCACGCCGACCGGCGCCCCTGCCACAGTGCCATGACCGGTTTGTCATCCGACAACGCAAGCGACCCACTGCATCAGCCTCCCGCATCGGAGTTCGCTTAAACGAAACGCCGAGTCGCGTTGTCCAAGCTCTGACTTCATTGGCGACGCGACGCGGTGGTTTCTTGTTTCACGCTTCTGATAGCGCTGCAGGGAGCACACCCGGCAGCTCAGGTTGTGCACGCGCCGAGCCCGGTTCGTCACGCCACGGCGACGTCGGTTGCGGCAACGCTGGCCACGACCGGGCCGGTCATCGATGGCCGCGACAACGACGCGGTGTGGGCCTCGGCGCCTGTCATCAATCAATTTCTCGAAGCGGAGCCGACAGAAGGCGCCCAACCGAAAGCACGAACGGAGGCGCGCGTCGCGTACGATGCGCACAACCTGTACGTGTTCGTGCGCGCGTACGATCCGCATCCCGACTCCATTGTGAGTCTCCTGTCGCGACGCGACGATCCCACCGCGTCCGACCACATCACCATTCTTCTTGACTCGTATCACGATCACCGCACCGGATTCGAGTTCTCCGTGAACCCTGCCGGCGTGAAGTCGGACTACGCGATCTACAACGACGGCACGGAAGACGTCGCCTGGGATGCGATCTGGGATGTCGCCACACGCATCGACTCGCTCGGCTGGACCGCCGAATATCGAATTCCGCTCTCGCAACTTCACTACTCGGTGCGCAAGGATGGCGTGTTCGGCATTCTCATCTGGCGCGTGATCCAGCGATACACCGAGACCATCACGTGGCCGCTCTATCGCATGTCGCGCACCGGGCTCGTGTCGCAGTTCGGCGAGCTCACCGGCCTGGACGGTCTTGCGCGACCGGGCGATCTGGAAGTGACGCCGTACCTGGTCACAAAGAACGTCCAGGGTCCGGCATCGTCTGGCTACGACCGCGATCAACAAGTGAGCGTGGGCGGTGATCTCAAGTATCAGCTCTCGTCTAACGTGCTGCTCAATGCGACGGCCAATCCGGATTTCGGCCAGGTCGATGCGGACCCATCGCAGCTCAACCTGTCCGGCTTCGAGACTTTTTTCGCCGAGCGGCGGCCGTTTTTCGTGGAAGGCAAGGGATTGTTCACGTTCAACGTGAACTGCGTGGTAGTGCTCGACTGCAACACCGGTGAAGGACTGTTCTACTCGCGTCGCATCGGTCGCGCCCCCGAGCTGGCGGGTCAATACGATGATTCGACGGCCGAGCAGGCCACGCGCATCCTCGGCGCGGCCAAGCTGACGGGCCGGTTTCCCGGCGGTTTCTCGTTAGGCGTGATGGACGCCGTCACCGATCGTGTCGGCGGCGCGAACGACGTGACGCTCGAGCCGCGGGCCAACTATGCGGTGGTCCGCGGGAACCAGGACTACGCGAGTGGGTTAGGCAGCGTCGGGGTCATCCTGACCGGGGTGAATCGCGGGATGGATCCCTCGAGCAGTCCGTATCTTCACTCGAGCGCGTACGCGGGCGGCATCGATGCGCGACGCCGCTTTCTGGGCGACTACGAGGTGTCCGGCTCGATCGACGCGAGCCGCGTCGGCGGCACCCCGGCGGCGATCGCGCTGACGCAGGAGGACCCGGTGCATCTGTATCAGCGCCCGGACGGTCCGCTCCATTTCGACTCGACGCGGACGTCGCTCTCGGGCACCAACGTCGAGGTGCGGGCCGCGAAGGTGGGCGGCAAGCTCCTGTCGTGGGAGACGGCGTATCAGCGCCGCTCGCCGGGCTTCGAGATCAACGACATGGGTTTCCTCCTGCAAGCCGATCAGCAGGAGTGGACGACGTGGGCGGCCCTGGCGTTCCGCACGCCTAACGCAGTGTGGCAGCAGTTCCGGTGGAACGTCAACTACTGGCAGTACTGGAGCGACGCCGGGCTGCCCACCGAGCGCGCGTTCAACACCAACATCCACACGCAGTTCAACGACCGGTGGTGGCTGCACATGGGCGGCACGCTCGGTCAGTTAGGCAGAACCTTCTGCGACCGGTGCGCGCGCGGCGGCCCGGCCATCCGGCAGGATTCCTATTTTGCGCCGTGGCTCAGCATCCAGGGCGACGACCGCGATGCGCTGGTGCCGTCCGTCTCGTTCAACTACTGGCGCGGCGACGGCGGCCGTTCGCACTGGTTCACCGTGTCGCCCGAGCTCGACATCAAGGTGTCGTCGCGCTTCTCGACGTCGGTGTACGGCGGCTACACGACCAATCGCAACGATACCCAGTACTTCGACACGTACACCGATTCGGCGGGCGCGCAGCACTATACGTTCGCGCATCTCGAGCAGCGCACGTTGAGCCTCACCTGGCGGCTGGACTACGCGTTCACGCCTAACGCGACGCTGCAGCTGTATGCGTCGCCGTTCGTGTCGAAGGGGACGTACACCAATGTGCGCGAGCTGGCCGACCCGCACGCGGTTGCCTACGCGGCGCGCTACCAGCCATACGGCGACACGACCGTCACCAACGACCCGGGCGGGTTCAACGTGCAGCAGTTCCGGTCCAATCTGGTCTTCCGTTGGGAATATCGCCGGGGCTCGACGCTCTTTCTCGTCTGGAGCCAGGGACGAGACGGCTCATTCCCCATCGAGGGAACCCAGACCGTCGGCGGCGACCTCCGCGAGCTGTTCGCCCAGCGGTCCAACGACATCTTCCTCATCAAGCTGTCGTACTGGTTCGCGCGCTGAACTGGTGAGAGTTCAGGTCGGGCCGGGGGCAGGTTGCCTTTCCACAGTGTCGTATATCTACGCTCATGAAGACGCGGACAAAGCAGGACACAACGGTCACGGCATGGATAAGACACAAAGTCGCTTTATCCGTGTCGTGTCCCTCGTGTCACGCTTTGTCCGCGTCTTTCTGCGTAGATGCCAGTTACCTGGGATTGCGAAGACGCTCGATGGCTCCTGAAAGCGTGTCCTTCAGCAAGCGCGCCGCCCCTCGCCTAACGGCAAAGGACGGCGCGGTGACCACGGTCAGCCCGAGACGGTCGCTCGGCTGACGCCGGGCACTAGCTCAGGCGATCACCGTGCGGCGACCGTTTGCCCAGCTCGGGCTGACGATGGTACTATGACTGCTAGACAAGGGATCACCTCCTGGTTCCAGGGTGAAACATCGGGCGGACACCGAACAAATAACCGAGCGCACGCCAGAACCCAAGAGGAGCCGGCCATCGCATGATGCTCGAAGCGGCTGGATCGCCGTTCAGCGACTGGGAGAACTTCTATGTGATCGTGGGCTCGTCCGCGGCCGCGCTCACCGGTCTGCAGTTCGTCGTCATCGCCCTCATCGCCGAATCGAGCGCAAAAACCGGGGGCCGAGCGATTGCCGCCTTCGGAACCCCGACCGTGGTGCATTTTTGCGCTGCGCTCCTCGCGTCGGCCATTGTGAGCGCGCCCTGGCGGAGCCTGGCGAACCCCGCGTTGTTCATCGGCGGACTCGGGGTGGCCGGGGTGGTGTACGCGCTCGTCGTCACCAAACGAGCGCGCGAGCAGACGGTCTATACACCGGTGCTCGAGGATTGGCTGTGGCACTCGATTCTCCCGTTCTGTGCGTATGGCGTGATGACCGTCGCCGCGTTCGTGCTGCGGCACGACCCGGAGCGGGCGCTGTTCCTCGTCGGCGCGGCTGTGCTGTTGCTGCTGTTCATCGGCATTCACAACGCCTGGGACACGGTCACGTTCGTCGCGCTCACTTACGGTCCGGGCAGCGCGGAGCCGGCGCCGGAGGCTTCGGCGGCGGGGACGGCGCCGGGGACCGACGGGTCCGCCGCGCCCCGGGCCTAACGGAATGATCCTCTGTTGAGAAGGAGAATTACGTTGTTCGGACACGACAGGATATGCGACTCGCGCTCCCCCGGCGCGGTAGCCGCGGTGCTCTGCTGTCTCGCAATCGGAGCGCTTGCTGCGCGCGCTTCAACTCAGACCGCGGCCGGGCCGCACGTCGCGCAGTTTTCGAGTGTCGCGATCGCGCCGGACGGCCGCCGCGCGGCGTGGATCGGCGCGGCATCGGCGGGCGGCGACGCGAAGAGCGTGATGCTCGCCGCGACGTCGGGCGCTGGTGCGCCGGCTCGCGTCCCGCTGGCCGTCGAGAACGGGGAGAGCCCCACGGAAGTCGTGTGGTCGGCCGACAGCCGGGAGCTGGGCGTCCTGGCGGCCGACGGCGGGACGCCGGCCATCTATGTCGTCAATGTTGCGTCGCGCATCGCGCGCCGGGTGGCCCGCGTGTCGGGATCCGTGCACGACATCCGATTCTCCCCCGATGGGTCGCGCATCGCGTTGCTCTACTCGTCGCCATCGGAGGAGGCCAACGGCCCAACGCAGGCGACACCGCGCGACACCGGCGTGATGGACACGCACATCGACCGCCAGCACCTGGCGCTCGTCGACGTCGGGACGGGCGCGCAGCGCATCGTGTCGCCGGCCGATCTGTACATTTACGAGTTCGACTGGTCGCCTAACGGCAGGGAGCTGGTGGTCAGCGCGGCCACGGGCTCGGGGAACAACAACTGGTGGGTGGCGCGGGTCGACGCCATCGATGCGGCGTCGGGCGCGGTGCGCCAGATCGCCAGACCGGCGGTGCAGATCGCGGAGCCGCGCTGGTCGCCCGATGGGTCGCAGATCGCGTTCATCGGCGGCGTGATGAGCGACCAGGGATCCACCGGCGGCGACCTGTACACCGTGCCGGCGGCCGGCGGCACGCCGCGAGACCTCACGCCTAACGCAACCGTGTCGGTCGCCGCGTTCCGGTGGCAGGGGCCGCACGCGATGCTGGCGACCATGTGGTCGCACGGCGGGTCCGAAATTGCGGCCGTCAATGCGGCCACCGGGGCAATCACGTCGCTCTGGCACGGCGACGAAACGATCACCACGCGCTCCGGGCGCGGACTGCCCGACGTGTCCGCGGCCGACACCGGGCGGGATGTCGCCCTCGTGCGCGAGTCCCTCGCCGCGCCGCCCGAGGTATGGGCCGGAGCCGTTGGGCACTGGACGCAGCTCACGCACGCCAACGCTGCTATCGCGCCGTCGTGGGGAAAGGCGGTGAGCGTCCATTGGCGCAGCGACCGGTTCAACGTGCAAGGCTTCCTCATCTACCCACGCGATTTTCGGAGCGGGTCGCGGTATCCGATGATCGTCCTGGTGCACGGCGGCCCCGCTGCGGCGGTGGCGTCGACGTTTCTCTCCGACCAGTCGCAGCAGGCCGCGCTGTCGCGCGCCGGGTATTTCGTGTTCATGCCGAACCCGCGGGGCAGCTTCGGCCAGGGCGAAGCATTCACGCGCGCCAACGTCAAGGACTTCGGGCACGGCGACCTGCGCGACATCATGGCCGGCGTCGACTCCGTCATCGCCCGGTATCCGGTCGACCCGCAGCGCCTTGGCCTAACGGGCTGGAGCTACGGCGGCTACATGACGATGTGGGCCGTGACGCAGACGCAGCGATTCCGCGCGGCCGTGGCCGGCGCGGGCATCTCGGACTGGCTGAGCTACACCGGCGAGAACGGGATCAGTGAATGGATGGTGCCGTACTTCGGCGCCACCGTGTACGAGAGCCCGGCGGTGTACGCGCGCAGCTCGCCGATGAACTACATCGCGCACGCGCGAACGCCGATGCTGATCGTCGTGGGCGAGCGGGATGCGGAGTGCCCTGCTCCGCAATCGTTCGAGTACTGGCGCGGACTCCAGCACGAGGGCGTGAAAACGCAGTTGGTGGTCTATCCGGACGAAGGCCATCACTTCGCCAACCCGGCGCACCAGTCGGATGTCTTGCGGCGTTCGATCGCGTGGTTCGATTCGTACCTCAAGCCGCGTCCGCCGGGCTGACCCGTCCGCGTGGCGCGTTCCGGCCGCTGCGCCGTCTCGCCATTGTTCGGCTGCGTTAGAACAGAACCCGTTGTCGACAGGCCAGCGATGACTCGACCGACGCGCCCGCTAGGAGCCCGGGCGCCGACGGCCGGGCGGGACGGTGATCACCGCATCGCCATACGCGTCCCGGAGATGCCCGAACTCGGCAAAGTCTCTGATCAGCGCGAAATATCCGGGCGCGTACCGCGTCGAAACCCGCGTGCCATCCGCTTTCGTGTCGAACAAGGTCATGCCGTGCTCGGCCTTCGGATAATAGGCGAGTGTGAACGGCCTGCCTAACGCAATCAACCCCTTGATGCGCTCGCTCGTCACCGCGCTCGGCGCTTCGTAGTCTTCGCCGCCAAGAATCCAGAGCTGCGGCGTGGTGTCCGCGCGCAGCGTCGGCATCGGGTCGTAGTGGAAGGGCACGTGCCAATCGTATTGCGGCGCCATCGCCCGGAGCTCGGCGTCTGAGTGTGGAAGAAAGAAGAATGCCCAGTCTCCGTGCACGTCCTTGTACCATGGTGCCGTTCGGTATTTCGCCCGCAGCGCATCCAGCCGGCGGAAGCCGCGCGTGAACCCGCTCGCAAACACGTTCTCGACGGCGCCGGCGACCTGGAGCGCGTGCGCGATCACCTGCGGCGAATAGCCCTTCTCTCGCATCTGGAGTTCGACGGCCTCCTGATCTTCGTCGATCACGTTGACGGCGAGGCCATAGCAGACGATGACGAAGTCCACGCCCGTGCGGTCCGCGGCGAGCGGCGCGACCCAGCCGGCTTGGCTCCCACCTTGAAACCCGATCCGGCCTAACCGGCCCCCGGTCAGTCGCCGCGTTTCCGCCACGGCCGCCACCGCGTCGTCGGCCAACAGGCTGTAACCCTGGGTGTACCGTCCGCCGGACTCGCCCGTCCCGCGCTTGTCGTAGACGAACGTACCGATGCCTTCGGCGGGCAGCATGCGTTGGAGAAAAAAGCTGACGAGGGCCGGGTCGGTGTCCGCACCGTGCACCTGCACAACGACAGGTACTCTTCCCTCACCTTTCGGCATCACGAGCCGCCCGCGCAGTGGGATGCCGTGGCTCACGAACGTGACGTTCGTGACGTCGAACGGGATGCGCTTGCCGGCAACACCGCTGAAATCGATACGATCGTCGGAACACGAGGAAAAGCTGACCGTTATCCCGTCCGGTCGATCCGTCCAACCGGCGGTGCTCTTCCATACACCGCCCGGCGTCGCTCGCAACGCTCCAGTCGATCCATCAAGACGGCGCCAGCGCAATGCGCCCGGATCGTCTGGTGCAATGTCGATGGTGCTTCCGTCGGCGAGTCGATAGCTGCCGATGTGACACTCCATGGGCTCGCCGGCACGAACGACGGACGGCGCCGTAGTGAGTGCTGCCAGCAGGCACAGGCAGCACGCACGACGTATCAACACGTCGATGGCAGCGTGCGCTCGATGCGGCATGCGATTTTCCCCTCCTCTCAGTTGACGCCTGACGTACGGCACGCGAACCGGTTACCGCCGCCGTGGCGCCACGGTATGAAGGGAGCGACCGTATGTATTGGATGGTTTCAAGGCAATGTCACGGAGGCGGGAACCGATGCATCTCGAGTACGGTGGGGCCTGCATGAAGCGGACGATCGACCGCAGTACGACGGTGGTGCCGGCCCACGCCCATGACCGACCGTTGCTGTCGCTCTTCGTGATGGGCTCCTACTTGAGTCGAACCGAGCTCGGCGAGCGATTTGTCTCGGGGCTGTCCGCGGTGCTGTACGCAGCCGGGGCCGCGCATGAGAACGTGATCGAGGCCGATGGATTCGAGCAGATCGAGATCGAGTTCGACCCCGCCTGGCTCGACCTGCCGGTTCCGACCGCGCCTGTCGCGCGCTGGTTAGGCGGACCCGTCGGCGCCACGGCCGCCGCCCTTGCCAGGGCGTGCAGCGCCGACAGGACCGAGGAGCGCCTGCGCTCGGCCGTGCGCGCATTCCTGTCGGATGCGATGCGCGCGCCGCCGGTTCGGCAGCCTGCCTGGCTCGATGACGTCACCCGACACCTCAAGGAAGACGCCGGCGTGACGGCGCCGGAGCTCGCGCGCCGCGCGCGGTTGCATCCGTCCTGGTTAGGCGCCGCCTACAGGCACGCCACGGGAGAAGGGCTGCGCGAGACCGCCGCGCGATTCCGCCTCGAGCGCGCAGCTCGCCTGTTGCGTGAAACCGACCTCCCCCACGCCGCGATCGCCCTCGAGGCGGGCTTCTTCGATCAGAGCCACATGATCCGCACGTTCCGAAAGACGCTCGGACGCTTGCCGTCGGCGGTGCGGGCGGACCGGGCGCACGTCAGGTCACGAGTTACATGAGCTTCCGCGCGAATACGTGATTCCCGCGGTCCCGGTTCGAAGATCGGGACCGGCCCGAGCCTGTCGGGATGCGCGTTGGCCAAGGCCAGATCGAACGACGCGAGCGAAAACGGCGACACGCCGTAGCCGCCGTCGGTTGCGGCACCACGAAAGACGTCGGTCGCGTTGTCGAGCGGTTCACCGCGCACGAGCCGCTTGACGATGAACGGATATCCGGATGACGTGAGGTCGCCGGCTTTCCATTCGCGAGCGACGAGCAGCGTGTCCTCGCCCTCCCAGGCGAACGTTTGCTTGCCGCGCGGCAGGACGAACCCGCCGTCGACCTAACGCAAGATCGAACTCCCGCACGGTCGTCGCGTCTTCGCCGCCATCGGAAGGGAGGATCATGCACCGCCGGTCGGCATCCGACCATGCGCCTAACGGAGCGCGCGCAGCCGCCGTGTGATGGCGTCCACCTGCGGACGCAACTCCGGATCCGCGTTGTGCCACGCGGCAAGCGCCCATCGATAGTGTGCGATGGCGCTGTCCGCCTGGCCGGCGCGATCGAACGCGACACCGATCGTCGCATGCAGTTGCGCGAACGTCAGGTAATAGCTCGACGCTTCGACCGGGCCGTGCAGCGGCCCTTCGAGGATCGGGATCGCATCGCGCGGACGGTTCTCGGCGACGAGCGTCTTCCCGAGCTCGAGGTTGATGCGGCTGTAGTCTTCGTTGCGCGACACGAGGGCCATCCGGTACTCGGCTTCGGCCTTGCCTAACTGCCCGCGCGCGGACCAGAGCAGGCCACGCACATAGTGGACGAGCGAGCGGTCGCGAAAAAAGGCGCTCCGCGGACCCCACACTTCGACGCTGTCCGCGATCGCCGTTAGGCGCGTCGTGTCGCCCGCTGCCGCCAGCGCGGTCGCCTCCTGCGTCGTCATCCAAATGCGATGCCGCGCCACCAGGCCCGGCGCCTCGCGCGGAAAGTCCGGCGATGAACGCCACGGATAGTTGGCGATGGAGTCGAACAGCAGCGCTGCCTCCCGATATCGCCCGGCTTCGAACAGCACCTGCGCGGCAGCAAGCGAAGCAAGCGGTTGTGGCGTGGTCAACCCCGGCGGCTCGTCATTCATGACGCGCGCCATTTCACGCGCGGCCCCGAGTGCCTCGTGCAGCCTGCCCTGGTTGCGCAAGCTCATGACCGACCACCAGAGCGCGTCATCGCGCACGGCGTGGTTCCCGTACTGCGCGCGGCCGGACAGCATCTGATCGGCGGCGGCGAATCGCCCGGCGCGCAAGGCCAGCACCACGCGCGGCACCACGTAATTGAATCCGTTCCCCGCGTATCGTTCGGCGACGCGTTCAGCGGCCAGGGCGCTGTCGTACTCTTCCTCACGCGCAAACTCGTCCGACAGCGCCCACCAGGCGCCGGATGCCCGTGGCTGCATTCTGGTCCAGAGACGCGCGGTCCTTTCGGCTGCCCGCATCGAATCCATGGCGTTGTACGAGCCGATCACGGTGCTCAGCGCTTCACACGCGCGGCACCACGGGCCCTGACCGCTGAGACTGAGCGAGTCGAGCCTAACGGCGCGCCACAGATGCGGGATCGCATCGGCAAATTTCCCCGTCCACGCAGCCGCGCGGCCGACAGCCAGCTCCGCGCCGGGCTCGGTGGGATAGCGCGTGGCGAGCGATTCGGCGACCGCCAGCTGCGCGGGATCGTTCGTCTGGAACGCCCACGCGGATCGAATGATGAGTCGCTCGCGATCCGATGCGCGATCTGCCAACCGCAGCGCACGCAGCAGGTCGCGTCGGGCCGCGAGTCCGCTATCCGCCTCTGACAGCCCCGCGTAGTACGCCGCCATCGCGAACGTCGAATCCTGCCTCAGCGCGGCGTGAAACAGTTGGGCGGCCGACGACAGGTCGGTCTGGTAGTAGCGGCGGAGCCCTTCCTCGTACAGGCTTCTGGCGGCGAGCGACGTGGTCGTGACATCGCCTAACGGTTGGGCGGGCGCGCTGAGCTCGAACTCCGCAGCCACGTCGGCTGTCGCGCGGTCGGCAAGCTCCGAAATCGATCGGCCGCTGAACGAGCGGGCCGGCGCCGACATACCGCTCGCCAAATCCACACGGCGAACGTCGAGCCGCAGCGGATGCGCGGAGTCGGGTCCCTGCGAGAGCACGGCCTCGATCAGATCCTCTGCTCCCGCGTGTCGTGCAGCGTCGGAGATCGCCGACGGTGTCGCGGCGCGCGCGCCGAGTTGGCTCAGGACGTCATAGAGTCTCGCGTGGCTCACGACGTGGAGTCCCGGCACGCGCGCCAGATCGGTGGCGAGCAGCTCGGCGAACGTGCGCACCGTCGAGCCGGTATCGGCGCCGCTCGGGTCCTGGATCCATCCAACGGCGACGACCGGCGGCGGCCGGTGCGCAGCGTGCGCCTGGAGGAGCAGCGTCGTGGCGATGAGCGTTACGGCAGCGCCGGCGCCCGCGGTGAATGATGAGCGGCGAATGCCGAACCATCGCCGCACAGGCCGGGAGGCCCGGGCCGCGGCCGGGGCCGCGAGCGCCTCATTCCCGTTAGGCTGCGTCGCGCCGGCGCCGGCGCCGTGATCATGCGGCGTCCCACCCGGCAGCGCCGGCGCAGTGGCGGCCGGGGCGATCGCCGCCGAGCGGCATCTGATCGCGTCGACCAAGGCCTGCGTTTCCGCCGACGGCTCGACATCCAACTCGGCGTCGAGTCGTTGCGCAAATTCGGCGTATGCTCGCACGGCGCCCGCGCGGTCGCCCTGCCGATCGTACAGCGCGACCAGTCGCTGCAGCGATCGCTCTTCGGTGGGCGCGACGCGCACGGCGAACCTCGCCCAACGGACGGCCTCGGCTCCATTCCCCGACCGCTCGGCGGAGTCGGCGAGCAACCATGCCGCATCGATCGTGCGTCGCTCGAGCTGGGCGCGTGTCGCGTCGAGCCATTGCTCGAATTCCGGCGAGGCGTCCGCAATGAAGAATCCGTCGAGAAAGCTGCCGCGATAGAGCGCGAGCGCTTCATCGAGGCGGCCGCTGTCGAGATGGTCGATGAAGGCGCGCACGTCGGACTGCAGCACGCCGGAATCGAGGCCGATTTCGTCGGCGCCGCGGTTGACGAGCACCTGCGCGCCCAACGAACGGCGCAGGAAATAGATCGATTGCCGGAGCGCCTGGCGCGCCTGAGCCTGGCTGAGCTCCGGCCAGAAGAGCGCGAACAGCCGATCTCGCCGCTGCGGTCCATGCGCGGACTCGACGGCGAGATACGCGAGCACGGCCAGCCTCTTGGGTTGGGCGAGGACCGGCCGAAACTCGCGGCCGTCCGAAGCGCGTAGCGCAACTGCACCCAACATGTCGAGTTGAATCATGAGGCTCCCGGCCGTGAGCCTCTACATTGTGCGCGCCGGGTCCAACGGACAAGGAGAGGCGGCCTTTTCGCACAGCGATTTGACACGGTGATTGGAGCGTTTCATGCGAGCCGCGCCGCTGCCGCGCCGGCGCCGGTCGTAAAGAATTCGGACCTCGGGGCCGCCTCGGGGAACTCGGTGCGGTAGGCGACGGCCCAACGATCCCTGAATTCACTGGCCAAGTCGCGGTTGACGAGCGCCCACACGCTCCCACCGAAACCGGCACCGAAGGCCGATGCGGCATATGCCCCCAGTGCGAGCGCGTGCCGTACGAGGGCGACGGTCTCGGGGATCTGGTTGTGGAGCGCCTGCTCGGCGCCCTGCTGGGAGCGGGCGACCTGCGCGCCGAACGCGGCGAGATCGCCGCGGGCGAGCGCGTCGCCGGCGGCTGGAATGATATCGTTGGTTTCGGTGTCGAACTGCTCGACGCGCTCGATGAGCGATGCCGGCGGGTACTCGTGGTCGTGCTCGCTGCCTAACGTAGACAACACGCGCTCGCGGGCGTCGGGGGCCGAGGCGAGCGCGGCGCCCATCGACGCGTCGGCGCGACCGGTGGCGCGGCGCCAGCAGGCGAGTGCAACCTGCAGGCGGCGCGAGACGTCGTTGTACCGCTCGAGTGCCGCGCCCGTTTTCTCCGCCTGCACGCCGCTCGAGGCGACGACAAATATGGCGTCGCGGGGCATGGGAATCGCGCGCTCGAACGTGACCGGGCAGAACCGATACTGCACGAGCGCGTCGCGGCGTGCGGCAAGAATGGCGGTGTGGTCTTCGCTGCCGCCGAAGGTGCCGACGCCTTGATCGCCGCGCAGCGCGGCGAAGTCGAGTCCGTTCTCGACCGCGCCCAGGTAGCCGGCGAGATCATCGGCGCCGCGGATGGCGTCGCGGTAGGCCGGCCGCGCCTCGAGATCGTTCGCTGCGCCTAACGCAAGGAACGTCATGACGACGAGCGCGCTCGAGCTGCTCACGCCGGCGGCGTGTGGAATGTCGCTCCAGAAGACGATGTCGGCGCCGCGCAGCGGGCCGCCGAAATTCGCGGCGATGCGGCGCGCGACGGTGATCGGATAATTCGACCACGTGCCGGGCGCTGCCGGGATGTCGGCCGAGACGTCGAACTCGGCGACGAGGTTCTGCTTGGCATCACGGATGCGCACGCGTGGCGCGTTAGGCGGATCGGCATCGCGGATGCGGGCCACCGCCGAAATTCCGCGCTCGACGGCGCAGAGCAGGCTTCGTCCCCCGCCGTAGTCCGTGTGCTTGCCCAACACCTCGATGCGGCCGGGCACCCAGAACGCCATGGGGGCGCCGTGCCCGGTCGGCGCGCCGAGCCCCGCCAAATCGCGTTCGAGTCGCCGGAACGTCGCATCCGAGCGAGCACCGTCATCGAGGCGAGTCGATGTCTGCATTGTTGCCTAACGAGTGAGTCGAATCGTGGCAGTCCCACGGCACGCAGCAGACGCTGACTTGTCCGCTGGCCGTCACCGCGGATCGGGGACAGGTACCCCGGGTTTCACGTCGATATTGTGATAGGCCACGACCTTCCACTCGCCGGCCTGCTTGGCGAGAATCTGCAGCAAGCGCGTGCGCAAACGCCCACGCTGGTCGAAGGTCATGCCTGGACGGGCCTGCGTCACGCCGCTGACCGCCGTCAGCACTTCGACAACGGCGACATCGGCACCCAGGAAGCGGAGCGACACGATGTCCTGCTGCAACGTCGTGTGCTTGAAAATGCCTTTGAAGATGGTCTCGTGCTGGTGGAGAAAGCCGGCATAGCCGGTGAAGTACTGGCCGCGGATGTTCGTGAACGTTGCGTTAGGCGCGAGGTGACGCGAATAGGCGGTCGCATCGCCATGATCCCAGGCCGTGATCTCATCGTGGACAACGCCGCGGACGGCCGCGGTGTCGGCGGCGGTCTGTGCCGAGAGCCGCGGGCCGAGTACGCCAAGTGACAGACCGACCATCGTTGCGGCGAAACGCGGGCCTTGCCAGCGTCGCGTCACCGCGCGCCGACTGTCCGCCGACGGCGCGCTTGGGACGCGTGACGCGCCGAGAGCGGCGAATCGGCTCCTCGTGTCGGCTGCATCCATGACGAAGACCCCCTCTGTCGCGGTGTAACCGGTGTCGGCCGCCTAACGCCAGAGTCGAGCTGCAAGGACATCTCATTGTCGTTTGCGGCGCAGCTCCAAGCTGTTCAATAACTTCCGTTTGCCAGGCGGCGGCGGACGGGATCGTTTTCGCCGTCTAGGTCGCTCCTCTGGACCGCATCGAGGAATTGGAACATAGCCCTGCTGATCCGTCCAAAGGCCGCCCGGGACTCGAACCCGGCCAAGGTTCCGGCGCCCAATAACGTGCGTGGGAATCGAACCCACTGCGCCGGCCTTCCTCGGGACAACCACGTCGCGGCATCTCAATAGTACATGAAACCGAGGCGCAACAATTGTCTGGCTAACGCTCCGGCTCTGCTGCAAAGGAATCCCGAATGCGAGAAAGACAACAGAACTGGAGCCAGAACGAGTGCGCTTTGGGCTCGGTAAACCCGTGTCCAGTCCACGATGGGCCCGAGACGATCGTGGTCGAGCCAAACTCTTTCACGTCCGTCATCAATCGTCCTTCCGATGATTCGTGTGAGTTAGGCGCGGAGAGCGGGCGCCGCTTCGTCATCGTCAACGATTCGTTAGGCTGCGCTCAACGGGGCACGGCCTTCGTGATGAGCGCCTGCATGAGCGCCGTCGCCGCCGCCAGGACCGGCGCCGCTCGCGCGTCTCCGCGGAATACGCCGACCGGCCCCTGCCCGAAGTGTAGTCCGCTGGGCGTTAGGATGCTGATGCGCGCCTCGCCCGGTGGCAGCGGAGGCCGTACACCCGCCCACGGGCCGATCGGTCCGACGAGGGCGCGGCCCGCTGCCAGCAGCGCGTCGACCGCAGCGTCGAGCGAGGCGTCGGGATGCTCCCAGACGACGGCCCCGCCACCGTGGCTCAGGAAGCGCGCCGAACGGTCCTCGTACGCGGCGAGCGTGTCGAGCCCCGCCGGCGTCGGCATGTCGACGACGACGCCGTAGACGTGCTTCGCCTCCGTGGGCGGCGGGTCCTGGCCCAGGTCGCGGAGCGCATGCCACGCCTGGACGCGGTGACGCGATTCGAGCCCCGGCTGGCGCACGATCTCGGCGAGCGCGTTCCGGGCGCCGGTCACGTCGCCCCGCTCGCGCCGCGCGAGCGCGTCGGCGAATCGCGTCCACGGCTCCCCGGTCCGGGGCGCGTCGCCGCCGGGCGCCCACGCCTCCAGCGGATAGTCGCCGAACAGGAGCTCGCGCAGCGGGTGCCCCGCTGTGGGCGGGGCCGGCGGAGCGGACCGCGCTGCCGGCGACGCGGGCTTCTTCCGGAACCATCCTAACATGGAGTGTCTCCTGATCTCCTGCCGCCTAACGCCAAGTGCACCCGCAACCGCTCAGCCTACACGCGCTAAGATGGTCGACGTGAGACTATGCTCGTGCGGAATCTCTACGCGCGAGCAACGATATACATGTCGCCGCCGAAGGCCGGCCAGATCAGGCGGTTCAGCGACGACACCGAGCCACGTGCGCGAGACCTGCGCAGAGGGACCCGGACCGAAGATCTCAGCGAGGGAACGCGCAAGTTCGTGACGACCGGCCTGGCCATTCTCGTCGTCCAGGGAGGCCTCATCAACGAGGGCGCTGAGGGCCGACCAGTCATGCGCATCCAGCGCACGGCAGAACACCTGCGCGCTTTCGTTCGCCTCAACTGCTCCGGTCGCAAAGTCGGTCATTGGTCATCACGCCCCATGCATTAGTCAACGCCTCAGTTCAGCCGCGGCCGATTTCACAACTTGCGAGCCCAGCGAGCTAACGCAGTCGCACGTTCAGTCGGCAACGTACGTTAGGCCTCAGCCGGTTTGAGTCTCAGGGTGAAAGCCACGGATCACGTGCGACGCGGTCATCAACGACAATCGCGTAAAGCCCAGCCCAGTTCCGCTGCCATCGCCAACCCTGCTTCGCGCCAGGAGCATTTGACTCGATGAAGTCGGCGACGTCATTGGGATCGAGTGGATGAGTGCAGCGTGGGCATCGAGGTACCGCACCGGCAGTAAAGCGGCCGCCGCACGCGCACGATCGCAGGAACGGCTCGATATCTGCGCTGATGCGCTGATGCAACTCGAGGTGCGCCGCCTGAGGAATGTCCGCGTACCAGCCATCAAGGAGGGCGGTCATGCCGCAACGGTCGCAATACGCATAGGCGGATTCGTTGAACCCATTGTGTATGAGGCGATAGGCGAATGGTGCCGCGCACTCAGCGCAATGACCGACAGCCAGCTCCGCCATGGCGTACCGTTTGAGGCCTAACGCCGAGCTAAGCGCTGAGCGGCCAGCCCACGAGCACGATGATGCTGACCAATCACGGTACCCGCCAGGCACCGAGCACTGATGACTTCCGCATTAGTCGCACTCATCCGCTTCAGCAATTCGTTAGGCCGCGGAAATCGGCTTGCGGGCGACCACCCAATCATGTTCGACCGCGAAACTATGGATGTGACGCCACGTGCCGTAGCGTACGGTTTCGATCGCCAGCCCCGCCTCACGCAGGGTCTTCAAGGCGTAAACTTCGTCGTAGGCCAAGCCTTCCGTCGGGTGCTCCCGCGAGAAGCTTACATACGGCCCGTGCCGGTACTGCAGATCAAAGATGGTCGTTTCCGCTTCGACAGCCGCGCGCGCCTCGTCGTTCATCAAGAGGTAGCTGACCAGACACCGGCCGCCGGGTCGCAGGACACGCCGGAGTTCTCTAACGTACGCTGCGACATCCTCTGGGAGGAGATGCGTGAACACGGAACTCAATAGGGCGACATCGACACTTCCCGGTTCGCAGGGGAATCGAATCGCCGCGGCCGGCCACCTCCCTTCCGGATGGTAGGAGGCATTGTGGACATCGACGTGCCTGAAATGGAAGTTTGGATATTGCGCTGTGATGTGAGTGTGGCACCACTGAATTAGCCCAGCGACCGGATCGAAGCCGACGTAGCTACCGGAGTGCGAAAGATATTCGGTTAACGGGAGCGCGACCCGCCCACTACCGCAGCCGACATCGAGCACCGCGTGATCGGGGCGGAGTTCGCAGAGGGAAGTTAGCAGCGCCAGGGTCTCCCTTCCCGATTGGAGAAAGGTTTCCGCATCGGCGAACGGTCCGACCGCTACGCGAAGGCCCTCTGGTGGCACCGGCAGCTGGCGATTCTCTCGTCTAGGTGTCAGCCTAACGCCCGATCGAACCCGCGGGCGAATCATAACGAGCCGACCCGAGCGAGGCAATCACTCGCTCGCCCGGCAGGTTCAGCCTTCGTTAGGTGACAGGCGACCATGTTCGATCGGGGCTTGGCCACCGCCGGTTATAAACGCGGCCTCTCGTATCTCTCGGTACTCAAGCCCGAGCGCCGCCGCGACCGATTCTACAAAGTGGCACACGCCTGGAAACTCCGTCGCATTGTGCGACGCGAGAACGAGGGACAGCCGCTGCTCGCGCGCAAAGAGTTCGGTGTAGAGCGAGCCTTCGCCAGTGAAGAAGGTGTCACACCCCAGCGCCATGGCTTGGGCCAGGTACGCTGTGCTGCCGCCCCCTCCAGGGGCGACGGCAACGCGCTGGAAGTCGGAGGCGTTGGGCCACGCACGCACCGGGGTTATCAGGCGTTCCGCAACGAGAGCCGTCCAAGCATCGAACGTCATTGACGGCGCCAAGCCGACGATGAGATCATCCTGGCCTTCGCGCTCGATGGTGAGATCGACGAGCCGCGCGAGAACGGAGCCGACACTAGGAGTAGCCGCACGATCAAGGGCTTCGTGCGCCGCGTAGAGCGAGAGATTCCCGCCCGCCTCAGACGCTCGAGCTTCGGCGCATGGAGATCGAGATCGATGGAGGCCCATGGCGCGTGATGGACGAAGAGGCAATCGACCCCGCCTTCAATCGCGGCGTCGATGGTGGCGAACGATGTATTGAGCGCGGCCCCAATGCACCGGACGGGCGAGCGACCGCGGACGAGGAGGCCGTTGCCGGTTGCGTCGGCATAAGTGCTCGTCCGGAGCATCGTCTCCAAATGAGCGAGGAGCTCATCAAGGGTACTTGACGGCGTCATGCGAGATCGTTGATCTGCATAGGATGCGTGTGTGATTTAACGCCCAAGTTCAGCTGCGAACGAGTCAAATAAGAGCGCATGCGAAGCATGCGCAATCCTTCAATCGTTCGTCAGCTGCAACGTTTGTTAGGCCGCAGGCGCGAAGCTGGCGGCGGAACGCACAGTGTCGGCCGGGCTCACGGCCGGAACGCGGCGGGGTCGAACTCATTCGCAACGATGCGCCGGTCATGGACGCCTGCGGCACGGTCCGACGCGAGCCATACAATCGGCGGGCCCATCACCGCTGGGTCCAGCAGGCGCGCGCGAACGTTTGCAGGGACGTCGTCGGGCACCATCCCCGTGTCCGTCCCGCGCCCACCGGGAAGAAGCATATTGACTGTCACGGATGTCTCCGCGAGGTCAGCCGCCATCACGCGCGATAGTGCCTCGACGCCAGCCCCAGCTGGCCCATACGGCACGAAGCCGCGGCGGATCATCGTCTCCTCATTCATCGAGATATTCACCACACGCCCGCCGCCCTGTTGGAGCATCATTGGCACTATCGCGCGCGCCATCAGAAAGCAGCCGACAACCTTCGTCTCCATGACGTCGCGGAAGCCGGCTGGCGTCACCTCCCAAAACGGCTGGGGCTCGGTCAGAAAGCGCGGATTGACTGTCCGCATGCCGATCCCAGCGTTGTTCACCAGCATGTCGATACCGCCCCAGGCCTCGGTCGCGCGCGCGACGCACGCGGCCACCGAGTGCTCGTTCCGGACATCCAATGCCGACGAGACCGCGCCGGGCCGGAGGGCGCGCGCAACAGCGGCGGCGCGCTCCTCGTTGCGGCCCGTCACCAGGACACGCGCACCGGCGGCGGCGAGGGCCGTCGCCATCGCCGCGCCGAGGCCACTCGTGGCGCCGGTTATTAGAACACGAATACCATTCAGAGGAGTCATAGCGTCCGCTGTGGCTGACGCACAACACGCCATGCGTGCCGATCCTGCGTATGTTACGGCCTAACTATATATCCCTGCTGCGTGTCAAAGTTGTCGATTGTCTTACGCAACTGCGTTATGCTGCGGACTTTTTGCTTATGCCGCAAGGCTCCGCTGCCTAAATATACGCACGGAGGCCGACTGCAACGTGATCGAGTTGGCTGATCAGCAGTTAGAGGCGTTCAAGAAAGCGTGCGCCGATAGTTAGGCTGCGAAGCCGCGCGAAAGAATCAACGCGGTGGTGAAAAAAGCGCCGAGCGTCGGTGGGAGCGCTAGAGGCGATCGGCGGGGCTCCGAACGCCAAGTCCACCGCGATTCAGCACGTGCGTGTACCGCATCGTCATCTGCACACTCGCGTGGCCGAGCAACTTCTGCACCGTGCGGATATCCGAACCCGACTCGAGTAGATGCGTCGCGAACGAGTGACGAAGGCTGTGGCACGTCGCACGCTTGACCAGGCCGAGCTCGTTCACGGCCCGCTTGAACGCTCGCTGCACGACGGTGGGATGGAGATGATGACGACGACGGGCTCCGTCTGAGTCAACAAACGTCCGCGTCGCCGGGAACGCGTACCACCAGCTCCACGACGCGTCCGCGTTCGGATCCTTTCGCAGGTACGAGACGCTCACCCCGTCCACTTTGACACCGGCTTTCCGGTCACGCCGGAACACTCCCAATCCGTCTCGAAGACGCCGCGCGAGAAGCGGTCGAGTCACTTCCGCCAGCGGCGTGCGCCGATCCTTCCTTCCCTTTCCCTGACGAACCACGATCTCGCCGCGATCGAGATCGATGTCCTTCACCCGCAAAGAGACACATTCGGTTAGACGCAGACCGCTGCCGTACATCAGCAATGCGCAAAGTTGCGCGTCGCCATGGAGACGGCGCAGGATAAGCTTCACTTCTCTCGGTGAAAGCACCACCGGCAGGAACCGTGTTCGGCGCGCAGGCGTGATTCCGTCGACGCGCGGCAGCGGTGTGTGCAGCACGGCCTCGTACAGGAAGACCAAGGCAGCCAACGCCTGGTTCTGTGTGCTGGCCGCCACGCGCTGCTCGACGGCAAGGTGCGAGAGAAACTGACGCACGCATTCGGCGCTCAGCTCTCGGGGATGTCGTCGGCCGTGAAAGCGGATGTACGCCACGATCCAGTGGCAGTATGCTGCCTCCGTCCGCGGACTGTATCGGCGCTCGCGCATCCTGCGCCGCACCATCTCCATGAATCGAAAGCGACGCGCCGAATCGGGCGCCGCGCTGAGCTGCGAATCTGGAATGCGAGGAGGCGTCATGCCGCCACACGATGGCTCGACCGCGCTCGGCGCCATCATCAAATCATTTCCGCTCAAACCCCAGGGCGTCCCAGGCTACGGCGTCACGTCCACGCTCGCGAGCGCGGCCGCCACGCGCGGAATGTCCGAGCGGCGCGAAAGGTCGAGCACCGGCCCGTCCACAGGAACCACCGAGAACCGCATGCCTAACACATCGATGGCGTACTGGACCGCGAGCGGCAACTCGAGCTCGCCGCGCGGCGAGGGCTGCACGTCGCGACAGGCGCGGAAAAACTCGGACGTCAGTCGCCACACATTCATGCTCACCGGGAGCGAGCGATCGAGTCGCGCGTACGCCGCGGCATCGGGCTTCTCGATCACCCGGCGCAGCGTGCCATCCGTCGCGACGTCCAGCATCGCGTACGCGGCGATGCGCTCCGCCGGAATGGAGCCGTCGCGCAGCAGACCATCGCGCGAGAACCCGATCGCCGCCGGTCCGCGCGTGGTCCGCAGGCGTGCCAGCGCCTCGACAGGATAGTAGTTGTCGGCGTTGAGCACCACGAACGGCTCGCCCCGCGTAAAGTCGTGCGCGGCGAGCACCGCGTCGGCCGTTCCGATCGGCGCCGACTGCACGGCGAACGCAATCCGCACTCGCGTGGGCGGCGCCGTGCGCGTGTAGTATTCGCGAATCGCATCGGACTCCGGCGCGACGACGAGACACACGTCGGTGAATCCGGCGTCGGCGAGCGCGCTCACCACGTAGTCGAGAAAGGGCCGGCCGACCGGAATCATTGCCTTCACCCCGGCATCCGCCGCCGCTACCTGGGCCACGCCTAACGCAACGCCGTCATCCGCTTCGCGCATGCGCGTGCCCATCCCCCGCGCGAGGATCACCGCCTTCGTGCACTCGTGCTCGGCGGCCACGGCCGAGGTGTCGGCGCCCGCCATCTTGGGGCGGTCGGCCGACCAGATACGGCGCACGACGCGCCACAGCACCGCGCCGCTCACCACGAACGCGACCAGCCAGATGGCGGATTGCGTTAGGCGCCCATATACCACACTGCCGGTGCCGAACAACCCCGCGTACACGAAGACCACGCCGGCGGTCCAGCCGAGCATCATCTGCGGCAAACTGTCCGGCGAAGGAGCGATGCGAGACGCCGCTCGGATTCTATTCCATCCCGGGCCCGACGGTCGCGTGAGCTCGTAGAACCGGAGCAGCGTCGCATCGTCGGCCGGCGCGGTGAGCAGCGTGACCGAGATCCACACCACCGTCGTGACCGCCACGGTCGCGAGCAGCGGCACGGGATCGGCGACCTGCGCGCCTAACTTCCGCGCCGCGAAGAACGCGATCGAGACCGCGAACGACGACACCATCGCCGAGATCTCGCTCCACGCGTTGACCCGCCACCAATACCATCGCAGCAAGTAAATGAGACCCGTGCCAGCGCCCACCGACAACAACAGCTGAAACGCCTCGCTCGCCGTCGACAGCAACAGCGTAAACGCGCCCGCGGCGATCATCAGAATCGCGGTGAGCGACCGCGATGCCCAGAGATAATGCCGCTCGCTCTTCCCCGGAGCGACGAACCGCTGATAAAAATCGATGATCAGGTACGACGAGCCCCAGTTGAGATGGGTCTCCATCGTCGATCGATACGCGGCGAAGAGCGCGGCAATGATGAGCCCCTTCATCCCCACCGGCAACAGCGTGAGCATTGCCGGGTAGGCAAGATCGTTGCCGATGAGCGCCGGCTCGACGTGCGGCATCGCGCGGTGGATGTCGCCTAACGTCGGGAAGACCAGCATCGAGCACAGCGCAACGATGATCCATGGCCATGGCCTGAGCGCGTAGTTGGCGACGTTGAACCAGAGCGTGGCGCCAAGCGCGTGCCGCTCGTTGCGCGAGGCGAGAATGCGTTGGGCAATGTAGCTGCCGCCGCCCGGCTCCGAACCCGGATACCACACCGACCACCACTGGATGGTGAGCGGGATGACGAGCACGCTCAACGTGAGCGACGTGTCCGAAAAATCCGGCAGCAGGTTGAGCGTTTTCGGGCTGATCTTGGTGAGCATGCCGGTGAGTCCGCCAACCTGTGGCTGCTGGAGCGCCACCACCGCCGCGGCAATCACACCGATCATCGCCAGCGCGAACTGCACCATATCGGTGGTGAGCACACCCCACAGCCCGGAGATGGACGCGAAGAGCACGCACGCCGTGCCGGCAATCACCACCGTTTCGAGCCGGTCCCACCCCAACATCACGTTCGCGATCTTGATCGCGGCGAGCGTGACCGTCGACATGATCATGATGTTGAAGAACAGCCCGAGATAGACGGCGCGGAATCCGCGCACGAGCGCGGCCGGTTTCCCCGCGTAGCGCAGCTCGTAGAACTCGAGGTCGGTGAGCACCCCCGACCGGCGCCACAGTTGGGCATAGAAGAACACCGTGGCCATTCCCGTGAGGAGGAAGGCCCACCACACCCAGTTGTAGGACACGCCGTGCGAGCGCACGAAGTCCGTGACCAGGTTAGGCGTATCGGTGCTGAAGGTGGTGGCGACCATCGACGTGCCGACGAGCCACCACGGCGCCGACTGCCCCGACGCAAAGAATTCAGCGAGCCCGGATTGCGACCGCCGGATGTAGAAGAACGCCGGCAGGTAGCACAGGCCGAGGCTGACCGCGACGATGATCCAATCGAGCGTGGTGAGCCGCACGTCAAACGCTCATCGCGGTGCGCACTCGAGTGTCAGCACCTCGAACGGGCCAAGCGAAAACCGATGCGCATCTCCGGCGCGAAGCTCGAGGGCCGCTCGCCCGCTGTCGGCGGCCCATGGGCTAACGCCAGCGTACCGCCGCGGCGCTCCATCCGGCAGCTCGAAGGCCTGCGCGACATCGATTGCGATGTTTTGCGCCGCGTTCGACGGATTGCGCAGCGTGAGAATCCCCTTCCTCGCCGACCACGATGCCCAACCGTAGGGCTCCAGCCGCTGCGGATCTCCGCCCACCCAGTGCGTGTCGACGAGTGTCCCCGCGTTGGCCCGCGACCACTTCGCGCATTCGGCGATCGTGTCCCAGTCACCAGATGAGAGGAGCGCCGGCGTGACGTACATTTCCTGCAGCTGCGTGCCGGTGCCGAAGTAGCTGCGCACTTCGCTCGGGAAATCGTTGCCCGGATCGGTCATCAGGTTGTGCGCCTGCTTCGCGTAAATCATTCCATGCAGCATGAGCGAGTTCATCGGGAAGAGCGCGCCGGCGCGCACGACGTGGTCGTACGTGTCCGAGTCTCGGTACGTGATCCATCGCTGCCGCGACGACCCGACGCCGGCGAAATCGTGGTCGTCGCCGCCGCGCCAGATCGAGTCGGCGTAGCGCAGCCAGAACGGCGACGGATATGTGCCGGTCGTGAGATTCACGTAAAGATCGGGCTCGAGCGCGCGCAGCTCGCCGATGAGATGAATCGCGGCGTCGAAATCGCTGTCGAACGGACTGCCGGGACTCGTGCTCGATGCGTCGCCCGTGCCGTCGATCTTGAACTGGTTGACGCCGTACCTGCGAACCATGTCCACGCAGGTGTCGCGGAAGCGCTTGTAATAGATGGGGCCGGACAGCGCGAAGCCATCTGCGTTAGTCTCGAAGCCGTGTTGCTTGCCGTACGCCAGCCGCTCCTGGCGCGGCTTCCCGTAGCCGCCCCAGGGAGAGAGCCACACGCCGGGCGCCGCGCCATAGCGATGCGTGGCCGCGGCGACGTTCGTGAATCCGTCCGGGAAGCCCGCGTTGAAGTGCCACAGCGTGGTTGGGTCGTCCCAGCCGTCGTCGAACAGAAAGCTGTCGAGCGTCACCCCGCGCCGCTCGTGGAGCTCGGCGCCTAACGCAGTGATCGCGCCCAACGCATCGGCTTCGCTGTAGCGGTTGAAGTAGCCGATGTCGTACCACGAGTTGTAGTGCAGAAACGTCCGGTACGGGTGCGCGCGCTCGCGCTCGACGTACGCCAGGAAATCGCGGCGCAGCTGCCCCGGACGCGTCACGCCCACGACGCAGCTGAGGTCGAAGGTTGTTCCCGGCCGGAGCGGCAACGTGCGCGTGGCGCGGCACCGCACGTCGTCGCCGTCCACGACATTGTCGGCGAGCGGATGCTCGATCGCCACGTAGGCGTTGCCGATCACCACCGGCGTGCCGCGCACGGTGCCGGGCGTCATCGCGTTGGGCGCACGCACCGCGTACATCGTCACGGCGCGCAGCGGCACGTCGCTGCCTAACGCCCGCAGCGCGAGCTCCTGGCGGATGTACGCGCTGCCGTGGCGCAGCTCGGCGCGCCACACGGCCTCGATCCGGCCGCCGCCATCGCGCAGCCGCACGGTCACCCTCCGGCCGCCTACACGCTCGGCGGCACGCGACGCGGCCGGCGCGCCTGCGACCACCTCGGTGATCGGCGGCGCTGCAATGCGCATATCGGCCGCGTCGAGCGTGGTCTTGTCCGCGAACGCAAGCGTGAAGACTTGCGCGGGCACGGGCAGCGCGGTCTTGTTGACGCCGTCGGTGAAACGCGCCGGGCGCAGCGAGCCGCCGGTTGTGGTCCAGATAGCCGAGATGGCATCGTTGCCCAGCGAGATCTCGTCCGCCCCGGCAGCCGCGCGCCCCACGCCTAACGCAAGCGCGCCGGCGCCGAGCATCAGGCCGCCACTCCGCTCGAGAAAGGCGCGGCGGGTGACGGACGCGGACACGGATAGACGATCGGGGTCGACTGCCAATGCGCAACACTCGAAGGATTCGTCGTGGCGAGACTATCGCCCCAGCCACGCATCGTCAATGGAGGCGGACGCGCGACGCGGCGCTCGCGCGCTGGAGCCGCGGCGCGCGCCGCGGCCTCGCCGCACTGTGTCTGATCGGACTCTACGGCGCGTCGCCGAACGTCGTAGCGACCGAACGCGCCGCCCACACCTTTGCGATCGGCCGAGGCGCGTTCCTGCTCGACGGCAAGCCGTTCCAGATCATCGCCGGCGAGATGCATTACGCGCGAATCCCGCGCGAATACTGGCGGCATCGCCTGCGGATGGCGAAGGCGATGGGGCTCAACACCATCGCGACGTACGTCTTCTGGAACTATCACGAGCGCGCGCCCGGCGTATTCGACTTCCACACCGGCAATCGCGATCTCGCCGAGTTCGTTCGCGAAGCACAACAGGAAGGGCTGTGGGTGATTCTGCGGCCCGGCCCCTACGTGTGCGCCGAATGGGACTTCGGCGGCATTCCATCGTACCTGCTGCGCTCGCCGGCCGCGCGCGTGCGCAGCAACGATCCCCGGTACCAGCGCGCGGCCCAACGCTACCTGCGTGCGTTAGGCGGCCAGATCAGGCCGCTGCTCGTGACGCACGGCGGACCCATTCTCATGGTCCAGGTGGAAAACGAGTACGGCTCGTTCGGCGCCGACTCCGCGTACAAGAATGCGACACGCCGCATGTTCGTGGATGCGGGCATCGATGCCCCGCTCTTCACGGCCGACGGCGCTGCCGAGCTGGCGAAGGGATCGATGCCCGGCGTGTTCGCCTCGGTGACCGGCGAGACCAACTACGACTCACTCGTCGCGCACGTCGAGCCATACAACCACGGCATGGGCCCGTACATGGTGGCGGAGTTCTATCCGGGGTGGCTCACGCACTGGGACGAGCCGTTGCCATCCACGCCGCTCTCGGGGTTCCTGCCGCAGTACGACAGCCTGCTGTCGCGCGGCGCGAGCGTGAGCCTGTACATGTTTCACGGCGGCACGAACTTCGGGTTCACGTCGGGCGCCAACTACACGACGACCGAGCCGATCGAGCCGAGCATGACCAGTTACGACTACGGCGCGCCGTTGTCGGAAGCCGGCTGGCCCAACGAGAAGTACTACGCCCTGCGCGACGTGATCCGCCGCCACGTGTCGTATCCGATTCCGGATGTTCCGGCGCGTTTGCCCGCGATCGCCATTCGGCGGTTTGGCCTAACGCAGGCCGCGGACATCCTGGACCTCGTCGCCCACACGGCGCCCGTGCGCGCGCCAGATCCGCTGTCGTTCGCCGATCTTGGACAGGCGCACGGCTACGTGCTCTACCGCCATCGGATGTCCGCCGCCGCCGATGGTATGCTGGCCGTGCCGGGCCTGCGCGACTTCGGCGAGGTGTTCGTGAACGGCCGCCGCGTTGCGACGCTCGCACGCCGCACGAGCGCGTTCACCGCCCGCCTGGACGTTCCCGCCGGCGCCCGCCTCGACATCTTCGTCGAGAACACGGGACACATCAACTATGGCCCGCTGCTCGTGGACGACCGCAAGGGCATCGTCGAGCCGGTCACGTTAGGCGGCGTGCGGCTCACCGGATGGGAAATGTTTGGCCTCCCATTCGATGTGCCGGCCCACGCCACAGGGCATTTCGCCGCCGAGAATCGCCCCAGCGTCTACCGAGGGTCCTTTACGATCGACAGCACCGGCGACACGTTTCTCGACATGCGCGGCTGGAAGCGCGGCATCGTCTTCGTGAACGGCATCAACCTCGGCCGCTACTGGCGCGTCGGACCGCAGCAGACGCTCTATCTGCCCGGCGTGTGGCTTCGCCGCGGCAGAAACGAGATTGAGGTGTTCGATCTCGAGGGACGGGTGGCCAACCCGAGCATTGCCGGCCTCAGGTCGGACAAGGTGGAACACGGCCAGACAAGGCCGGACTGACGGCGGCTAAAGAGGTCGCAAGTTTGTTTTTCTCCGGTCCTGTCCGGCCCTGTCCGGCCTTGTCCGGCTTAACTGCAGCGATCCGAGCCACCTCTTCGTTCTACTATCGTGACGACATCTGTCCATAATCATCGCCGTCGCTCGATCCCATCGTGAACCGGATACAAGGAGTGCCCGTCATGCGCACGAGTTTGGTGTTGTTCGGCACCGCCCTCTCGTTCCTGGCCGCCGGCTCTGCCGCGGCCCAACAACGGCAAGGACCACCGGGCCAGCGCCCTGGGGTCCAGCGACCCGCGATGCAGCGCGACAGCGCTGCGCCCGATTCGAATGTTGGCGTCGCGCCAGTCGAGCGCGTGTCGACGACGCAGCACACGATCACGGTGGATGGCAAACCGGTGGCGTACACGGCGCGCGCCGGCACCATGGTGCTGCGCGACTCCACGGGGAAACCCGCCGCGACCGTCTTCTACATTTCCTACACGAAGGATGGCGTCGATCCGGCCAACCGCCCGGTGACGTTCTTCTTCAACGGCGGTCCCGGCTCGGCGTCGATCTGGCTCGACGAAGGCATCATGAGCCCCAAGCATCCGGAGATGGGACCCGCAGGGTCTGAACCCGCGCCGCCCTACAACCTGGTCGACAATCCGAATACTCCGTTAGACGTGACCGACCTGGTGCAGGTGGACGCGATGATGACCGGGTATTCGCGCCCGGCACCCGGCGTCAAAGCCTCCGAGTTCACCGGCGCGGTGAACGACGTCGAGATGTTCGGCCAGTTCATCCGCGACTACCTCGACAAGTACGACCGCTGGGCATCGCCCAAGTATCTCTTTGGCGAGAGCTACGGCACGTTCCGCTCGGCCGGTCTGGCGAGCGAGCTGCAGGAGCGCGAGGGCATCGAGCTGAACGGGATCATGCTGTTGGGCACCGTGCTCGACTTCCAGTACATCTCGCAGGAGCCAACCAACGACATCGCGTACTCGACGTTCCTGCCGACGTACACGGCCACGGCATGGTATCACAAGAAGCTGCCGTCGGCCCTGCAGAGCGAGTCGCTCGAGCAGGTGGTGGCGCAGTCGCGCGAGTATGCGTTCGGCGACTACATGACCGCGCTGGCGAAGGGCAACGATCTCTCGCAATCCGAGCGGCAGGCGGTTGCGCAGAAGCTGTCGCAACTCACCGGCATCTCCGAGCAGTACTTGATGAACACGAACCTGCGCCTCGACGCCGGCAGCTTCCGCACCGAGCTGCTGCGCGACCAGCGCTTGATCATGGGCCGGTACGACACGCGCCTAACGGGAATCAACGGCAATGCGGCCAATCAGCGGCAGGACTACGATCCGTCCGACGTCGCGCCGTCGGGCGCCTTCATGGCGGCGTTCATGCGGTACCTGCACAACGATCTCAAGTACACGACCGACCTGCAGTACTACATGGGCGGCCACACCGGGCGCTGGGACTACAGCTCGCTCAACTCGCGCGGCTTCCCGAGCGAAGTCGAGTCGCTGCGTCTGGCGATGGCGAAAGATCCGTACCTGCACGTGATGGTCGGCGCGGGGTATTACGACACCGCGACGCCGTTCGCGAACGCCGAGTATACGTTCTCGCATCTGGGATTCGACCAGACGTACAAGGATCGCGTCCAGTTCAAGTACTACGAGAGCGGCCACATGGCGTACCTGAATCAGGCGTCCGCCAAGCAGCTCAAGTCGGACATCGCGAATTTCATTGCGTCGACGCAGCATCTGACGCCGGTCACGGCCCAGGCGACGCACTGAGCGGCGCCGGACTGCGATCCGCCTAACGGACGGCCTGCACGGCGAATCGCCCGGACGCGCACGACGCGTCCGGGCGATTCGTCGTTCGGGGGGTTCGCGCCGCGGCGGCGCGCCCTCAGACCTGCCGTTCCGCGACGAGCTGGACCAGGTGCACCAGCGTCTCCGTGGTTTTCTCGAGACCGCGCCGGGAGTTGAACTCGAGCTTGCTGTGAAACTCGTGGCCGCCGGTGAAGATGTTGGGACACGGGAGCCCGCGGAACGTCAAGCGCGACCCATCGGTGCCGCCGCGGATCGGTTTCAGGTATGGCGTTAGGCCGGCGCGCCGCGCCGCGTCCAGCGCCAACTGCGTGACGTGCGGGTGGTGTTGCAGCACTTCCTTCATGTTCTTGTAGTTCTCGCGGACGTCCATGGTCCATCTGACACCCGGATGATGCGACGCCGCATCCCGCGCCAACGTCCGCAGCAGCGCTTCCTTCGCCTCGAGGCCGTCCAGGTCGAAATCGCGAAGCAGGACCTTCACCGTGGACTGCTCGATGTCGAGCGACCCGATGTACGGATGCACGAAGCCCTCGCGCTCTTCGGTGGTCTCGGGCAGCATGTCGCGGGGCATACGCGCGAGGAAGTCGGCCATGGCGTACAGCGAATTCACCATCACGCCTTTCGCCGTGCCTGGATGCGCGCTCTTCCCGTGAAACGTCACGGTGGCCAGGCGCGCACTCCATGTTTCGTCGCTCACTTCGCCTAACGTACTGCCGTCCACCGTGTAGGCGAAATCGGCGCCGAAGGCGGCGACGTCGAACTGCTCGATCCCGGTCCCGATTTCTTCATCCGCGGTGAACGCCACGCGGACGCGCCCATGGGGCACGTCGGGATTGCGCAGCAGGACATCGACGAGCGTCATGATCGCGGCGACGCCGGCTTTGTCGTCGGAGCCCAGCAGCGTGGTGCCATCGCTGGTGATGATGTCGTCGCCGATCAGCTCGGCCAGCACCGGGTGCTGGTCCACGGTGATCACCTGCGTCGCATCGCCGGGGAGCACGATGTCGCCGCCCTGGTAGTTCCGATGGATGACCGGCGTCACGCCGGCCCCGCTCACCGCCGGCGACGTGTCGACGTGCGCGATGAAGCCGACGGTCCGGGCGCGCCTCACGTTAGGCAACGTCGACGGGATCGTCGCGTACACCATGCAGTGCTCGCTCACCGTCACCTCGGCGGCGCCCAGCTGCTCGAGCTCTGTCGCGAGCAGGTTCGCCAGCGTCCACTGCGAGCGGGTGCTCGGCGTCGTGTGCTGGTCTTCGCTCGACTGCGTATCGATGCGCACGTAGCGCAGAAAGCGATCGACGACGCTTTCGGTGGGTGGATGCAGGGGCGCAGGCATGCGTGCCGTGGGTGTGGGTGATTGCATGCGGAAGTCTACTCCCTGCCGCACCGGACGTCAGTCCCGCTTCCGGCTCTGGTGATGCGGCGCGCCCGCCCGTAGCATCCGGGCCATGGCTTGCCGGTCCCCGCTCGACGCCTTCCAGGAGATTCGCCCATGCGCTTCCAAGCGCGCTGCCTGCACCACACTCTCGCCCAACGCCATCGCCGGTTCCCGTGGTCGCTCGGCCTCGCCATGGCCGCGTTCGCTTCCGTTGGGCACGTGACGCCCCTCGCCGCCCAGGCGCGCGACACGCTGCTGTCGGCGCTCAAGCTTCCGGTCGAGGCCGGGTACGCCCCGCTGGTGCCGCCGGCGCCGGGACATCCGGTGCTCCTGCGCCCCGACCGCGTGTTCGATGCGACGAGCGAATCCGTGCACGCGGGATGGGTCGTGCTCGTCGAGGGCGACAGCATCGTCGCCGTTGGGCCGGCCGCGACCGTGCACGCGCCCGCCGGCGCCGAGACCATCGCGATGCCTGGCCTAACGCTGCTGCCCGGGCTGATCGATGCCCACTCGCACATCTTCCTCCACCCGTACAACGAAACGCTGTGGGACGACCAGGTGCTCAAGGAGCCGGAAGGCTACCGCGTGGTGGAAGCGGTGCTCCACGTACGGAACACGCTCATGCAGGGCTTCACGACCCTCCGCGATCTCGGCACCGAAGGCGCCGGGTTCGCCGATGTGTCGATGAAACGCGCGATCAACGAAGGACTCATCCCCGGCCCGCGTCTCGAGGTGGCCACGCGCGCGATCGTCGCCACGGCGAGCTACGGCCCGGGGCCGCGCGGCTATCGCCCGGACCTCGACTTGCCGCAGGGCGGACAGGCGGTGAGCGGCGTGCCGGAAGTGCTCGCCGCGGTGCGCGAGCAGGCCGGCCGCGGCGCCGACTGGATCAAGGTGTACGCCGACTACCGCCGCGGGCCTAACGGAACGACCATGCCGACGTTCAGCCAGGATGAGTTGAATGCCCTCGTCGCCGAGGCGCACTCCTCCGGCCGCCCCGTGTCGGTCCACGCCGCCACCGCCGAGGGAATGCGGCGCGCGATCCTCGCCGGCGTCAACACCGTCGAGCACGGATTCGGAGGCACGGACTCGGTGTTTCACATGATGGCCGAGCGCGGCGTCGCGTACCTACCGACGCTCACCGCGGTCGAAGCCTACGCGGAGTACTTCGACCACTACATCCCCGGCAAGAGCGCGCCGACCGCATCGATGATCGAAGCCAAACACGCATTCCAGCTCGCACTGAAGAACGGCGTCACCATCGGCTGCGGCAGCGACGTCGGCGTGTTCACCCACGGCACCAACGCGCGCGAGATCGAGTGGATGGTGAAAGACGGCATGCGGCCGGCGCAGGCGCTGCTCGCGGCCACGGCCGTCGACGCGAAGATCCTTCAGTTAGACAAGGAGATCGGACGGCTCGTCCCCGGGCTCAAGGCCGACATCGTGGCGGTCCAGGGCGACCCCACGCAAGACATCTCGGCCGTGAGCCGGGTGCGATTCGTGATGAAGAACGGCGTGATCTACCGGCGTCCGTAAGGCGTCAGCCAACATCGTCTTGCGCGGCGGTGGCGCCCCGCGCCGCGAGGTGCTTGGCGATGGCCGGACTCGCGATGTTCTCGGGCGGTTCGCCCCATCGGTTGATCGACGGCAGGCGCGCGGCGCCGGCGTCGAGCAGCGCGTCCACGATCGCGACGTACGTCTCGTCGTGGCCGCGGTGTTGGCCGGACCCGTGCGCCGCCCAGCCGAGCGGCGAGGAGCCGAACTGGGTGTCGCGCACCTCCACCGGCGCGCCTAACGCAAGCAGCATGCGCACCAGCTCGAGCTTGCCCTGCCAGGCCGCCCAATGCAGCGCCGTCCCGCCGTCGGGCGCTTGCGCATCCAGCGTGCACCCGAGCTCGAGCATCACCCGGATGGCGTCGGCATTGTCCTGGGACACCGCGCGCGAGAGCCCGAACCCGGCGTGCGTGACGATGAGCGTCGCGAGCTCGGGATGTGCGGTCAGCACGCCGCGCGCTCGCGACGCGTCGCCGGCGAAGCACGCGTCGAGCAGCTCGTCTTGCGGGCCCAACGACGCAGCGTCCGCGCCGTGCTCGAGCATCAGCGCCGCCATCTCCCGGTTGCCGCTGCGCACGGCCAGCGCGTAGGCGGTCGCCCCATCCGCGCGGCGCAGATTCGGATCGGCGCCGTGCGCGAGCAGCGCGCGTGCGGTCGCGACCTTGGGTCCCCCGCAGGCGACGCCGTGCAAGGGCGTCTCCTGCGTCTTACCGCTCGGGACGTTCGGATCGGCGCCCTGCTCGAGCAGCCATGTGAAGCCCTTGAACCACGTGGCGTGCCCGTCGGCGTCGCCGGCGTGCCCCACGAGAAAGTAGAGCGGCGTATTGCCGTACGGCGACTGCGTGGACGACAGATCGGCGCCGTGCGCGACCAGCGCCTCGAGACAGGCACGCCGGTTGAACTGCGCGGCGTGATAGATCGACTCGCCATCCTGCGTGCGGGCCCCGCGATCGAGCAGCAGGTTGACTAACGGAAGATTGTCGCTCATACACGCGTGGTACAGCACCGAGATCGGCGCCGGTGCGCCGTCCTGTTCGAAGTACAGGCTCCCGCTGTTCGGACTCGCGCCGGCGTCGAGCAGCATCGCCGCGACCCGCAGCACATCGGCGGCACGGCGCGGGCCCGTGCGGTGGACGGCGGATGCGCAGGCGTACGCGAGCGGCGGCCACGCCTGCTTGCCGCGCGTCTCGTGCACGCACGCGGGGTCGTCTGCGATTCGGCGCGCAACGTCACCGGCATCGCCCGCCGCGGCGGCCGTGAAGATGCTGAACCGCGGCAGCCCCGGATGCTGCTTGAGCAGCCGGGACACGATGCCCGTACGACCGTGTTCGACCGCGTCCAGCAGCCGCGCCGCCTGCGCATCGAGCGGAAGCGATGTCTCGATCTGCGCCTTGAGCTTGGGCCAGCTTTCGAAGCCGCGCTCACGCGCGATCACGAACTGCGCTTGGGAGAGCTTGGGCGACGTCGTATCACGCAGATGCGCGGCTACACGCGCAATTGCGTCGCGATCTCCGGCGCGCCAATCGCGGAGCAGATCCTTGGCGCGCTTCCGTTCGTAGGAAAAATCCGGGGATGGGGGGAGTGCGGACACACGGCCTCCTTCATGAGCGCCCGAGTGTCCGCTCCCGCCGGGCATGAAAGAGGTAGCGAATGTACCTAACCATCTGCCAGGCGGGACGATCCCTTTCCGCGGACGGGGCGCGCCCTGGTGCGCGACCCCGAACTATACGTGCGCGTTCCGTGCCTCGCCACCGACGTTCGCCAACTCGCAGCGCTCTCGCAGGTTCTCGGCTTCCATTCTGATGTAGCGAGTCGCAAGCGCGAAATACATCCGGCCGGCAAGTCCGCCGAGCGTTCCCGAAAAACGAATCGACAACGTGACGCGGCTTCCGGAACCGTGCGGCTCGATCGCGTGGTCGGCTTCCGTCATGACGCCCGGTCCCCGGCTCATCCACGTGAACCCGCGCTGCTCGTCGAGACGCGTGACCTCCCACACCGCGGGTCCCATGCGCGGCTGGCGCACGCGGGTCGTGCTCCCGACGGTGAACGGGCCGTGATCGAGCCTCGTGACTTCCTGCATCGTGGGCGTCCAGTCCGGCCAGTGCTCCACATCCTTCATCACCGCCCACACGTCGTTAGGCGGCGCATCGATATCGATGGTGACGACGATCGGTTCCAACACCGTAGCACCTCCATGCAAATCCCTCTATGGAATGAATAACCCGCCACCGGGACGAGCGGCCGGCGGCGGCATGGGCGCACCCCCTTGACAGCCATGCACCGCCGGACGACCTTCCACTCACCTGGTGACTGGAAGAGACCCGTGAGCCGGACGCCGTCCGAGTTGTTGCAGGGCACCGTCGACATTCTCATCCTGCGTGCCCTGGCGTGGGAGCCCATGCATGGCTACGCCATCTCGCGCTGGCTCGACGCGCGCAGCAACGGCGTGCTGGCCGTCGACGGCGCCGCGCTGTACCAGGCGCTGCACCGGTTGGAGGAACGCCGGCTCGTCTCGGCGTCCTGGGGCACGTCGGAAAACAATCGCAAGGCCAAGTACTACACGCTCACGGCCGCCGGGCGGTCGCGCCTGCGCGCCGAATCCGCGGTGTGGCGGACGTACGCGGAGGCGGTGACCAAAGTGCTCAAGCCCGCATGAGCGAGGCCATATGACGCGGCCGCGGCCATCGTTTCGCTTTCCATGGCGATCGCGCGCCGACATCGCGCGCGAGGTGGACGCAGAGCTCGCGTTCCACCTCGACATGCGCGTGCGCGAGCTGGTCGCCGGCGGCATGAACGCCGGCGATGCGCACCGCGCCGCAGCGGCCGAGTTCGGCGACCTCGAGGGGACCCGCACGTACTGTCGGGCTGCCGATGCGCGGAGCGACCGCGCCGCCCGCGCCGCCGACCGCCTAACGGAGTGGCGGCAGGACGCGCGCTACGCGTTGCGTACGATGCGGCGTTCGCCCGCCTTCGCCGCCATCTCGCTCCTCACGCTCGCGCTCGCCATCGGCGCGAACACAGCGATATTCAGCGTCGTGCGCGCGGTGCTGCTCCGGCCGCTTCCGTACGCCGATCCCGGCCGCCTCGTCGCCGTCACCGAGTCATGGCCGTTCGATCCGGGGACGCACGCGCCGCTGTCGCCGCCCGACTACGTCGACTACCGTGCCCAGCAGCACGCGTTCACCGATCTCGGCGCGTACTCGACGGCGATGGGTCCCGTGGTATGGCAGCCGGCCGGCGCGGATCCGACGACGCTCAACGGCATCCCGGCGGACGCCCATCTCTTCCGCGTGCTGGGCGTGGGTGCAGCGTTAGGCCGCACGTTCGACGATGACGCGAGCGGCGACAGCAGCAGCGTGGTTCTCTCCTCGGACTTCTGGCGGCGAGCGTTAGGCAGCGATCCGCACGCCGTCGGACGGCGCCTCGTGCTCAACGGCCGCTCCATGACCGTCATCGGCGTGATGCCGCGCGGCTTCGTGCTCGACCGCACCGAAGACATCTATCTGCCGCTCGACATCCGCGATGATCTGGCCAGACCCGAGATCACGCGCAAGCAGCACTGGGTGCTCGTCATCGGGCGCCTGCGCCCCGGCGTGTCGCTCGAGGCCGGCCGGGCGGATCTTGCGATGGTGGCGCATCGCCTCGCCGTGCAGTACCCGGCTGCCGACAGCGGACGCAACGCGATCGTGACTCCGTTGCACGAGCGGGCCGCCGGCACGCTGAGAACGCCGCTGCTCCTGCTGCAGGCGGCTGCCGCGATCGTGCTGCTCATCGCGTGCGCGAATCTCATGAACCTCACACTCTCGCGCACCATCGGTCGCCGCCAGGAGCTCGCCCTCCGCGCGGCGCTCGGCGCCGGCCGCGGCCGCATCATCCGGCAACTGCTCACCGAATCGCTGCTGCTGGCAGGCGCCGGCGGCGCGTTAGGCGTGGCGCTCGCCATCGCGGCGACGCGAGCCCTGCTGGCGATCAATCCCGGCACCCTGCCGCCCCTGTTCGCCGTGGGCGTCGACCGGCAGGTGCTCGCCTTCAGCGTGCTCCTGTCCGTGGCCGCCGGCGCGCTGTTCGGACTCATCCCTGCGCTGCACGCGATGGGCGCGGGCGTCAGCGACGCGCTCAAGGAAGGAGGGCGCGGCGCCAACGCGACGCGCAGCGGCGGCGGCGTACGGCGCGTGCTGGTCACGGCACAGGTGGCGCTGGCGGTGATGCTGCTGGTCGGCGCCGGGCTTCTCACGCGCAGCTTCACCGAGCTCACGGGCGTGCAACTCGGCTTCGATCCAGCGCACGTCGTGACGGCGCAGCTGCGCGTCAGCGGTCCGCGCTACGACTCGGTTCCGACGACCAACGCGTTCTACGACGGTGTGTTAGGCGAAATCGCGCGCGCGCCGGCGGTGATCGCGGCCGGCGCCGCAACGATCCTTCCGACGCAAGGCTCGGTCTCCACCAGCATGCGCATCGAGGGGCAGCCGGTAGACGAATCGCGTCTGCCCGATATGGCGTATGTCGCCATCCGCGGCCACTACCTCGAGGCGATGCGCATTCCGCTGCTGGCCGGCCGGCGCTTCGATGCGTCGGACACCCCGGACGGTCCGAAGCGCGTCCTCGTCAACCAGACCGCGGCGCGCCGCTACTTCAGCAATGGCGATGCCGTCGGAAAGCGCATTCGCATCGGGCCTGACCCGAACGGCGAATGGATGACCATCGTCGGCGTCGTGGGCGACGTGCGCAGCGGGGGGCTCGACCAACCGCCCATCCCCACGCTGTACGTGATGCACGCGCAGGAGGCGTGGTCCCACACCTTGTCGGTCGTGATGCGCACGTCTGACGCCCGGGCGGCAATCGACGCGCTGCGGCGCGCGGTGAAGGATGTGGATCCCTCCATGCCGCTTCGGAACATCGAGCCGATGGACGACGTCGTCGGCGCGAGTCTCGCCGCGCGGCGCTTCGCGCTCGGGCTCGCAGGAAGCTTCGCCGGATTGGCGCTCGTGCTGGCGACGTTGGGCATTTACGGCGTGCTCGCGTACGAGGTCTCGACGCGGACGCGCGAATTCGGCGTCCGCCTCGCGTTAGGCGCAACGCCGGCCAGCGTCCTGGCGCTCGTCGCCCGGCGCGGACTCGCCTGGTCGATCGTCGGGCTCTCGTTGGGAATCGCGGGCGCCGTGGCCGGCGCGCGCCTCCTCACCGGCGCCCTCTACGGCGTCGGCCCGCTGGACGTCACGACCTACGCCCTGGTCGCCGCCGGCTCGCTCCTCATCGTGACCGTGGCGTCTGTCGTCCCGGCCCACCGGGCTACCAGGGTCGACCCGCTCTCGAGCATGCGCTCCGACTGAGGAGCCCGATCGTCCCTCGACGCGCTGGCGCGTCAGGGATTGCCTGACAGTTCGTAAGGGAATCTCCGCGAAAAGGCAGTCGATCTAAAGCCTGAGATCGGCACGACGATACTCAGGCGAAACCGTCGACCGTCCTCCTCCTTTTCGCCTGAGACCATGACCCGATCATCGATCCCCAACCCGCTGCGCCTAACGCTGGCGGGTATCGTGATGCTCGCCGGACTTACCGCCTGCGACCACGAGAGCGGCACCAATCCCAAGCACAGCGTCGCGTCGCAGATCCATGCCATGGCATGGGCCGACAGCCTCGTGGTCGGCCAGTCCGTGACGTTCCGCGCGAGCGTGCTCGACCAACACGGCGATACCCTTGCCGCGCCGCAGCTGTCGTGGACCAACAGCGCGCCGTCCGTGCTTTCCATCCAGACGCTGGCGAACGGCGATTCGATCCGCGTGACCGCGGCCCGCCCCGGCAGCGCGACAGTGTCCGTCGATGTCGTGGGTGCGAGCGAAAGCCTCCGCACTTCCGGCGTCGTGCACGTCGGTCTCTCCGGTGCGCGCATCACGGCACCCGACGGCGCGGCCACCCTGCCGACGATCGGCGCGCAGATGGTCGTCTCGGCGCGGGCGTTAGGCTTCGATGGCGTGTCGGTCGACTCGACCGGCCTCGCCTGGTCGCACGGCGCCGACAGCGTCCTCGTCGTCACGCCGTTCGCCGGCGGCGACTCCGCCGCCGTGACCGCGGCGCACTTCGGCACCGACACGGTGACCGTCGTCGCACCGTCCTGCCACGGGGCGTGCAGCGCGCACGTCGTGTTCTCCGTTGGGCATCTGGTCGCGTCGGTGGCGGTCGCGCCCGCGGCCGACACGTTGACGTCGGTCGGCGCCACGGTGCAGCTGAGCGCGACGGCGCACCATGCCGATAGCACCGCGGCAACCGTGGCCTCGTTCACGTGGGCGTCGAGCGACTCCGCGATTGCGACGGTCGATTCCACGGGTCTCGTGACCGCGGTCGCGGACGGCAGCGCGCAAATCGTCGCGTTCGCCGAAGGCGTCGAGAGCAACGCCGCATCCATTCAGGTTTCGCTCGGGCCGACCCCCGGCGGCGACCTGGTTGTGTTCAATGACATTGGCCTGTTCCAGAACGCCGCACTCACGGCCGATTCGAGCAACGCGATTCTGATGCGCAACCTCGTGTCGTACACGGCCGCGGGCGCCCGCGCGTCGGGCAAGACGGTATGGCTCGACTTCGGGCACGGCTCGCTCTGCAACTCCGCCTGCATCGGCAACCTGAGCAGTGCGACGTCGGCAATGACCGGCCAGGGCTATACGGTGTCCACGATCAGCACGAGCGCCGGCAGCCTGACGTCGATCCCGAGCGATGTGAAGCTCATCATCTTCTTCCTGCCGACGCAGGCGTTCACGCCGGTCGAGATCAACACCATCAAGCAGTTCGCGAAGGATGGCGGTCGTGTGGTGTTCGTCGGTGAGAATCCGCCGACGTACGGCCGGTACTTCCCGATCGAGAACGCCTTTCTCTCGAACCTGGGCTCGGCGATGACGAACGCAGGCGGCAACTTCGCCTGCAGCACCGCCGATCTGTCCTCGTCGTCGCTGCGCGCGTATCAGGTCACGACCGGCATGACCGGGTTGTACGTCGCCTGCTCGTCCGCCCTGACGCCGGGTACGAGCGATGTGGTCCTGGCGTACGACGCGTTGAATCAGAACGTGCTGGCCGCCGTCACCAGCATCGATACCGCGCCGCTCGTGGTGCCGACGGGCACGATCCGGCGGCCGACGCACGTGCTGCGGAGTGCCATGCCTAACCGGTAGCCCTCGGAGGATGCCGGTGGACGAAACGCGGGTCGCGCAGGTGCGCGGCCCGCGTTTCGTCGTGGTCGGCGCCGCGGGCTGCGTTGGTCTCCTCTAGCCCACCCGGCGTTGCTTGACCCGCCGCGGCTCTGGTGCTACGCTGGAGCATGGCGCGCAGGGCGCCTCCCGTCCGCGGACAGGACCGAGTCCACCTGAGTTGGCGATACGACAGGCCACGGTTTTCACGAACCTCCTCTGCCCGATGCCGGCGGACCACGGGCGCACCCAGGAGGCTCGTCATGCCTAACCGCCGCTTGCCGGTCCGACCCGACCTCGAGCAGCTCCGCCACCAAGCCAAAGATCTGCTGCGTGCCGCGCACGAGCGCGATGCATCGGCCCTCGCCGACTTCGCCGCGTTTCATCCCCGCCCGATCGATCCCGCGCGGGCCACGCTCGCCGACGCGCAACTCGTGCTCGCCCGCAGCTATGAGGCGCAAAGCTGGCCGCGCTTGGTCCACGCGTGCGAGCTCACCGATGCGATCTGGCGCGACGACGTCGACGCCGTGCGCGCGCTCATCGTCAAGTTCCCCGAGTTGCTCCACGAGCAGGCGCTCATCCGCACCAACAGCAACTGGGGTCCACCCATGAGCTACGCCGCCAATCTGGGCCGCGACCGCATCATCGACGCCCTGCTCGAGCTGGGTGCGTCGGATCTCGAGCATGCCGTGGGCCGCGCCACCCTGCAGGGGAAGGTCGGCACGGCCCGCCGCCTCCACCGCCGGTTAGGCTCGCCTCGCCCGACGGCCGACTCGCTCAGCGGCCCTGCGTACACGCTGAGCGTCGAAGGCACGGCGCTGATGCTCGAGCTCGGTGCGCCGGTGGTCGACGCGGAGGGCCGTTGCGTCGCACCGGTGGATGTGGTGCTCGAGTCCGACAGCCGGAACCCATCGGCCAAGCACGCGATTCTCGAGATGTACGTCGCGCACGGCCTCGAGCTGCCGGACACGCCGGTGATGGCGCTGCACCGCGGTCGCATCGATCTACTCGAGTGGCACCTGCACCGCGATCCGTCCTTGTTGCATCGCACGTTCGCCTTCGCCGAGATCTACCCACCCGGGCTCGGCTGCCACGATGAGGTGCTGGCCACGCACGGCACACCGCTCGGCGGGACGACGCTGCTCCACATGTGCGTCGACTACGACGAGATCGAGATCGCGCGGTGGCTGCTGGAGCAGCGGATGGATGTGAATGTGAGGGCCGCCATCGACCGAGACGGATTCGGCGGTCATACCGCGCTCTTCAATACCGTAGTGTCGCAGCCGGCATTCTGGATGAACCATCGCGGCGGACCGTTCGAGGCGCCGTTCACGCAGTTGCTACTCGAGCGCGGCGCCGATCCCAACGTTCGGGCATCGCTGCGCAAGCAGATCCACCCGGGATACGGCGCCGACCCGATGCGCGAATATCGCGACATCACGCCGCTGTCATGGGGCCAGCGGTTCGTGTTCAAGCAACTCGTGAGCGAGCCGGCGATGCGCCTCATCGCCGAACGCGGCGGCCGCGCCTAACGGAACCGTCGGGCCCGCGCGGGCGCTCAGTCGCGCGGGCCCGAGTCGCTCGCATCCGCCAGGCGCCGGCGCACCGTGCGCCGCCGCAGCCAGATGCTCACCGCATACGCCGCGTGCACGACGATGACGACGAGGTACGCCGCGTGGTAGTAGCCGGCATTCTGCGGGATCATCGGCCGTCCTCCGCCTCGAGCAGCATCTCATCCGCCGCCAGCCGGTACCGCGCGCGCAGCAGCGCCAGGTACAGCAGCGTGAACGAGCAGAACGCCATCAGGAACGTGATCAGCATGTCGTTGGGCAAGGACGGCTTGCTCGGCTTGCCGATGATGGGCATCGGATGCAGCGTGCGGAACAGATACACGCTCAGGTGGATGAACGGGATGAGCAACGATCCCAAAATGCCTAACACAGCCGCGTAGCGGGCGCGCATCGCGCGGTCCTCCACGGCGCCGCGGAGAATCAGATACCCGACGTAGATGAACCACAGGAACAGCGTCGACGTCAGGCGCGCATCCCACGTCCACCACGTGCCCCAGATCGGTTTGCCCCACAACGATCCGGTGATCAGCGTGATCGTCGTGAACACCACACCCACCTCGGCGGACGACTCGGCGAGCCGGTCGAGGCGCATGTCCTTCATCCAGAGATAGCCGATGCTCGCCACTGCCACGACGCCGAACGCGAGAAACGCGACCCACGCCGATGGCGGATGCACGTAGTAGATCTTCTGCGCCGGGCCCTGCAGCGCGTCCATCGGCGTGAAGAAGATCGCGCGAATGAAGGTGCCCACCACAGCGAGCACCGCCACGACGAACAACCAGTCGAACGTCGGCGGCGCGACACGGGGGGCAGGTGTCGCGTCGCTGGCGCGCATTGATGCTCGAGCAGCGGTATCTGTCATTCCTGAGGAGACGGGGTAAGGCACTGCCGACAGCCAAAGATGGCGGTGGATTGTGCTTGGGCCAAGCCCGTCCTTAAGCGCTCGTGTCGAATGGCAACGCGGACGGCCTCGGCCGTCAGTCTTCGATGGTGTACGGGAACGCCAGCGTACACGCGGCCACGAACACCAAATCGAAGGCGAGGAGAATTTTCAGCCATGCGATGGACTCGATCACCGGGCGCCCGAGTAAGAGTCGCGCCGTCGTCTGCGCGGCCGGGACCACGATCGGCACGAAAAACGGGAGGGACAACATCGGCAGCAGCAGCTCGCCGAGCCGCGTGTTGACCGACATGGCGGCGAACAACGTGCCGACCGCGACCAGCCCGATGGCCGCCAGAATCATGAGCGCCGCCAGGGCGGCGGCGCCGGCAAATCCGCCTAACGGCATGTCGTAGAACAGCGCCACCGCGGGCACGGCGATCACCTCGATCGCGAGCACGAACACCAGGTTGGCCATCGCCTTCCCGAGGTAGATGGCGTGCCGCGGAATCGGCGCGCCGAGCAGACCATCCAGTGCGCGGTCCTCGAGCTCGACGCCGAACGAGCGGTGAAGGCCGAGCAGTCCCGCGAAGGTGAAGATCACCCACAGGACGCCGGGGGCGAGATCGGACGCCGCCACGGCGGTCGGATCCCAGGCAAAAAAGAAAATCACGATCGCCAGCAGGGCGAACACGACGGCCGAGAAGAACGCCGTGCGCGTCCGGAACTCGATGGCCAGGTCCTTGCGCGCGATCAGGAGCGCGGCGCCGAACGCGTCAGGCATCGAGCGTCACGAGCCGTCGGTAGGCATCCGCATACTCACGCGCATCGATGCCCTCGCGTGGTTCGTATCGCGCGAACGTGCCGGCGGTCATCACCGCGGCGTGCGTCGCCAGTGCGAGGCCTTCCTCGATGTTGTGCGTCACCATCACCAGCGCGGCGCCCGACTGGCGCAGGATGCCTAACGCAGCCGACAACGCCGCCGCGCCGGCGGCGTCGAGACCGGTGAACGGCTCGTCGAGCAGCACCACCGTCGGGTCGTGCACCGTGGCGCGCGCAATGCTCACGCGCTGCTGCATGCCGCGGCTCAGCGATCGCACGGGCGTATCGGCGCGCGGCGTCATCCGCATCACCTCGAGCACGCGCCCGGCGGCGCGCCGCGGATCCCGAACGCCGAACAATCGCGCCGCCAGTTCGACGTTCTCGCGCGCCGACAGCGCGCCGTACAGCATGCTCGCGTGCGAGATGAACCCGATGTGACGTCGCGCCTCGGGACCGCCCGGCAGCGCTACGCCGGCGACCGATGCGCGGCCGCGCGTGGGGCGCAGCAGGCCGGCCAGCACGCGCAGCAGGGTCGTCTTCCCTGCTCCGTTAGGCCCGAACACCGCCAGGCAGTCGCCCGCATCGAGCGCGAACGACACGCCGTCCACCGCGCGCCGCGGCCCGAACGCGCGCACCAGCGCCTCGACCTCGACCGCGTGCCGCGCCTCCGCCACTATCGCCGATGTCGCCACGATGCGTCCGTGACGCCGCGCGGCCGCGGTCGAGTCGTGCCAATCATGACTCAACAGTAGCGCGTCGCCGCCGCGCGCGGAACGCGGTATGAAGGATGCCGTCGCTCTGGACGCCCTGCGGGGCGCCGCATAAGGTACCTCGAACCCACCCTCAACTCCGCTCGTGCCATGACCGACATCGACGTGCTGCTCCAGGAAACACGCAAGTTCACGCCGACGGCCGAGTTTTCGCGCGCCGCCAACGTCCCCTCACGCGATGTCTACGACCGCGCGGCCAGGGACCCGGAGGCTTTCTGGGCCCAGCAGGCCCGCGAGCTCGAGTGGTCCACGCCGTTCACGAAAGTGCTCGAGTGGAATGCGCCGTGGGCCAAGTGGTTCCTCGGAGGGAAGCTCAACGCATCGGTCAACTGCCTGGACCGTCATCTCCGCGGTCCCCGCCGCAACAAAGCGGCTCTCATCTGGGAGGGCGAACCCGGTGACACGCGCACCTTCACGTATTGGGATCTGCACCGGGAAGTGTGCAGGTTCGGCAACGTGCTGCGCCGGCTCGGCGTGAACCGCGGCGACCGCGTCGCGATCTATCTGCCCATGATTCCCGAAGCGGCGATCGCGATGCTCGCGTGCGCTCGGATCGGCGCGCCGCATTCCGTGGTATTCGGGGGATTCTCGGCTGAGTCGCTGCGAGACCGGATCAACGATGCGCAAGCCAAGGTGCTCATCACGGCCGACGGCGGGTATCGCCGCGGACAGATCGTGCCGCTCAAGCGCAACGCCGACAAAGCTCTCGAGGAAACGCCGAGCATCGAGCACGTGGTGGTCGTCCAACGACGGCCCGGCGGCCAGGGCGATGAATCGGCAGCGTCGATGCACGCGAAGCGCGATCACTGGTGGCACGAGCTCATGAGGGATGTCGATGCCGACTGCGCGCCCGAAGAGATGGACGCGGAGGACGTGCTCTACATCCTCTACACGTCGGGCACGACCGGCAAGCCAAAGGGGATCGTGCACACTACCGGCGGCTATCTCACCGGCTGTGTCGCGACCACGAAGTGGGTATTCGATCTCAAGGAAGATGATGTGTATTGGTGCACGGCAGACGTGGGCTGGGTGACCGGCCACTCGTACATCGTGTACGGACCGCTCGCGTGCGGCGCGACCTGCGTGATGTACGAAGGCGCTCCCGACTGGCCGGACAAGGATCGCTTCTGGGAGCTGTGCGAGAAGTATGGAGTGACCATTTTCTACACGGCGCCCACGGCGATTCGCGCATTCATGAAGTGGGGCGACTACCTGCCGGCGCGCCACGACTTGTCGCAGCTGCGTCTGTTAGGCTCAGTGGGCGAGCCCATCAATCCGGAAGCGTGGATCTGGTACCACGTCAACATCGGACACGAGCGGTGCCCCATCGTCGACACGTGGTGGCAAACCGAGACGGGCGCGATCATGATCACGCCGCTCCCGGGCGTCACGTCGACCAAGCCGGGCAGCGCGACGGTTCCCTTCCCCGGGGTGTCGGCCGATTTGCTGGACGCGAACGCGAAGTCGATCCCGTTAGGCGGCGGCTTGCTGGCGCTCACGCGCCCGTGGCCATCCATGCTGCGCACCATCTGGGGCGATCCGGATCGCTACGTGCAGACCTATTTCTCGAAGTGGCCCGGCCGTCCGGACCTCTACTTCCCGGGCGACGGCGCCAAGCGCGACGAAGACGGTTACTACTGGATCCTCGGCCGCGTCGACGATGTGCTCAACGTCGCCGGCCATCGCATCGGCACGATGGAAGTGGAGTCTGCGCTCGTGTCGCACCCGGCCGTGGCCGAGTCCGCCGTCGTTGGGCGGCACCACGATCTCAAGGGACAGGCAATCGCCGCATTCGTGACGCTGCGCGAAGGATTCAAATCGTCGCCCGAGCTCCGCGACGAGCTTCGCGATCACGTCGCCGACAAAATCGGCGCGCTCGCCAAACCGGACGACATTCTGTTCAGCGCCGATCTGCCAAAAACGCGCTCCGGCAAGATCATGCGGCGACTCCTGCGCGACATCGCCGAGGGCCGTGCGTTGGGCGACACGACGACGCTTGCCGATCCTGCCGTCGTGGCGAAACTCAAAGAACAGTACGAGTCGCAGGAGTCGTAGCGGGTGGCGTTCCGCGCGTCTCGTTCGTCACTCCGGAGGACGCACTCTTCCGGAGTGACACGATGCGCGGCACACTTGCATTCATCGGTACGACAATCGGCGGCGCCATCGGCTGGTGGATCGGCGCGAGGGTCGGCTTCACCACCGCAGTGATCGTCAGCGCCGTCGGCAGCGGCGTCGGCCTGTACTATTCCCGGCGCATTGCGGATGCTGTGATTCCCTGACGCGACTCGACTGGCGCGCACCGCCGGCGGCGAGCATCATGAATCGAACGGGTGCAGCGCGACCCGGACGACACGTCCTTCCCGCACGGAGCCACGATGCCGCACGTCCGAATTCCGCGTCCAGCGAGCGACGAGTACGCACCGTACTTCCAGCGCTATCTCGACAAAATTCCAGACGGCGACCTGATCGAGCATCTCACCGACCAGCTCGCCGAAACGCGCTCGATGCTGGGCTCGCTATCGGATGCTGACGCCCGCTTCCGCTACGCGCCGGACAAATGGAGCATCAAAGAAGTCGTCGGTCACATCACCGACACCGAGCGCATCATGGCCTATCGCGCGTTGTGCTTTGCCCGCGGCGAACAAGGACTGCTTCCGTCGTTCGATGAAAACGCGTACGTGAAAGCATCGCGGTTCGACGAGCGCGAGCTCGGCGCACTCGTCGCCGAGCTCGGTACGGTGCGCGCATCCACGATAGCACTCTTCGGCGGATTGACGGAGGACGAGCTGCTGCGCCGCGGCCGCGTCCCGAGTGGCGAGTACACCGTCCGCGCGCTTGCGCACATTATCACCGGGCACGAACGGCACCACCAGCAGATTCTTCGTGAGCGGTATCTCGCGGCTATTCGCCGCGGCGGCGACGCATAGGCGAGTCAACGAGCGCAAGGAGGAGCCATGGCCGGACAAGGGTCTACCGGAAACGTGCTGGCGGCTGCAGCGAGCTTCTTCATACCGGGCCTGGGCCAACTACTGCAGGGGCGGCTCGGCATGGCGGTCTTGATGTTCGCCCTTGCGTTTGTGTTGTGGTTCTTCTGGATGGGCTGGGTGATTCACCTGTGGGCCATCCTGGACGCCGCCATGTGGAAGCCCAAGCAAGTCGTCTGAGTTTGGCGTGACGGGTCGTATTTGACTCCACCGCCGGTGAGATTGCGGTATGAAGAACAAGCTGCGAGACGACGCGCCGGCACCCAAAGACAATCTGCCCAAGCGCATGCCCGAGGTGGATCCGGTGGACGAGTCGTCGCGGGAGAGTTTCCCGGCGAGCGATCCACCGAGTTGGGCGCCGCTCAGGGCGGGCCCGCCCTGCACCGAGCCGGAGTAGGCGCTGTCGCGTGGCGCGCCCTAAGGGTTCGGAATCGTACGACCGGATTTACTCGGTGGTGCGACGGATTCCGCGTGGGCGGGTGGCGACGTATGGCCAGGTGGCGGTGCTGGCCGGCCTGCCGCGACAGCCGCGTCTCGTGGGGTACGCGATGCACGCGCTGCCCAACGGAACGTCGGTGCCATGGCACCGCGTGATCAACGCGCGGGGCGGCGTGAGTCCGCGCGCCGGCGACGGCGCGGGCAGTGTGCGACAGCGGTTGTTGCTGGAGGCCGAAGGCCTGCGATTCGATGCGGCCGGCCGGATTTCGCTCGCGCGCCAGGGATGGAAGCCGCGGCGGAGCGGCCGTGTCGTTACGGCGCGGGCCCGCGGCGGATTCGCCTAACGAAGTACGGACGGGCCGCGAGCGCGGCGGGGCACTCACTGGAGCGCCCCGCGCGTGTCGAGCTCATTTGCCGACGCCGGCCTCGCGGAGCTGCGGCACGGACTGCGGCGGAATCGACACCATGTGATCGCACTCGGTGCACACATCCACGAGGACGTCCGGTACACAGAGGCGCGAGCGAGCGAGACGGACGGTGCGATACTCGAATCGCGTGCGGACCACTTTATGACAACGCTTGCATTCATTCGCGGCGTAGTCGCCGGGGTTCCAGGCGAGCTTCATACAGACCTCTTTATGTAGTCGTCGGCGCTCACCCGTGCGAGCGCATGGAATCTTCTCTCTGCACGATCCCGTACGGAAAGTTGCAGGGAAGGTTTCGTACTCACGCGTTGCATCGGGTTGGTGATTTCTCTATGGTACGACACGAGAACGCGGGTGCTGCACAATCTTTGACACCGCTCGAGGTTGCAGTGACCGATCTGCGTTATCCAGTCGGCAAGTTCACGCCTCCCGCGAGCATTTCGGAGTCGCAACGCACAACGTTGATCGACGACGTTGCGCGTGCGCCGGCTGCGTTGCGCGCCGCGGTAGCCGGGCTCACACCGGGCCAACTCGACACGCCGTACCGTCCCGGCGGTTGGACCGTTCGGCAGGTGGTCCACCACGTGCCGGACAGTCACATCAACGCATATGTGCGGTTCAAGCAGGCGTTGAGCGAGCGCACACCCACGATCAAGCCGTACGACCAGGATGTGTGGGTGACGCTGCCGGACACGGCCGCAACTCCGGTGGACGTATCCCTGGCGCTACTCGACGCACTCCATGCGCGCTGGGTCACGCTCCTCCGCGCCATGCGGCCATCGGATTTCGAGCGCGGATACGACCACCCTGAGTACGAGCGCTTCGTGCCGCTATCGGAGGCCCTGGCTTCGTATGCCTGGCACGGGCGCCATCACGTGGCGCACATTACATCGCTTCGCGAACGCAACGGATGGTAGCGATGCTCGCGTTAGGAGAGGCTATGCAGCAAGCGACACAAACGCAGGTGCCGGACGCGGCGGCGCTCAGCCGCCAGATCCGTGAGCAGGTGCTCCAGCAGGTGCGGGCGGCGCAGGAGCAGGCGGTGGTGGCGCGTGAGCAGGCACGGCACGCGCAGCAGGCCGTGCAGCAAGGTCAGACGGCGCCTCCAGCTCCGCCACCGCTGCCGGGCGTCTCCGATGCACCGCTCGTCGCCGGCACCACGGTCCCGCCGTTCACCGTCGATCCCTTCATTGTGAACGGGCGCCTCGAGCACATCGCGATCGGCTTCTTCGTCATGGTCGCGTCGCTCTTCTTCATCGTGCCCATCGCTCGCGCGCTGGCGCGGCGCATCGTCTCGAGGCCAATGCCGGCTCCGTTAGACCAGGGGCTCGCCGATCAGCTCAAGCGGATCGAGAATTCGGTCGATTCGATGGCCATCGAGATCGAGCGGATTTCCGAAGCCCAGCGCTACATGGTTCGCCTGCAGTCCGATCGCGGCGCCTCGCCGGCGCTGCCGCCGCAGCACGCGGCGTCCTGACCCGGGCGCTCACCGCTCGCGCGTCCGAACGCCGCACGCGGCCAGGAGACGTCGCGGCGCCGGCGCCGACGGAAACAACCCGTGCGCGGCGCCGGCTCGCTCGCGCACGGCGTCGCAACGGCCGCGGTGCGCGTCCAACGTGGCCAATCGCATCTGAATGGGATAGCTGCCCGGGTCGAGCGTCGCGGCGCGTTCGAGTGCCGCGGTCCGTCCATCGCGCTCCACCCACCGCATGGCGGTCGCCTGCGCGAAACTCCGGCCGAACGCGGCCGCGCCGGCAGCCAACACGAGCGTCAACGCGATTGCGCGTCGCCGAGGGGTGAGCTCGATGGTCGCGCGCGTACGCGATGGAACCGCAAGCGCACCTAACAGGGCCCACACGATGAGCGCCGGCGCGGGCAGGAGCAGCAGCGCATCGAAGGCGCCGGCCACGACGACCGTGACCGTCGTGGCCACGAGGACGAGTCCTTGCGCGAATTCGTCCGAGTCGGCGCGCGGCGACATTGCCAGCACGCCCGTCACGCAGAGCCCGACGAACGTGACGAGGAGACATGCGGCCGCCGGCGCGCCGCGCTCGGCCACATCCGCCATCCAGTCGCTGCTCGGCCACGGATTGGCCGTCATGCCATCGTCGGGGTCGATGGATGGATCGTTAGGCGTGGCCACCGACGGATAGCGAACCGACCAGTTGCCCGGACCGACGCCCAGCACCGGATGCGCCGACACCAGGCGCAGCGTATTGCGATACTGCACCAGCCGTCCGCGGCCGCTCCCTCCACGGTAGTCCACCACGGCGCGCACCGAGTCCAGGTACGGGGAATCGCTCTTCCAGTTGAGATGGTTAGGCACGAAGATCGCGGCCAGCACGGCCGCCGCGACTCCGGCCAGCAGCCCTCCCGCGCGGCCGGACGCGGCGCTGCGCCGCCACACGCGGTGTCCGGCCAGAACGCCGATCACGGCGATGGGCACACACACCGCGAGCGCCAGCCACGCGGCGCGGGTGCGCGAGAGCGTCAGCATCGCCGCGAGCACCACCGTGCCGGCCGTACCGAGCCGCGCTCCCCACGCCGTCTTGGCGCCGAGCGTCCGCCAGAGCAGCGCCGGCGTGGCAATGGCGGCGAGATGCGCCACGAAATTGCGGTTGCCTAACGTACCACCCGGCGCGCGGTTGAGGCTCACGTAGTCGGTCTCGAGCCCGTAGGCCTGGAGCAGCGCCGTCACGCCGACCAATACGACCGCGAGCACGAGCCACGACAGGAGCGCGTCGCGCCAGCCGGCGCGCGCGATGGCCCGCGCACACCAGAAGATGGCCACACCCGAGAGCGACACCGCGAGCGCACGCCACGCCAGCCACCGATTCGTGCTCAGCACCGCCGAGACCAGAGACAATCCGAGAAACGCTACGAGCAGCGTGTCGATCCGCGTGAGCTCGAAGCGCGGCGCGCGCGATATCAGCACCAGCGCCGCGAGCGCGGCTGCGCCGTGCAGCACGAGCTCCTTCGGGACGAAAAAGCGGTCGAGGTCGAACGTCTTGTACGGCAGCACGGCGAGCGCGACGCCGATGGCGCCGGCGGCAATCAGCGCCAGCGCCACGGCGTGCGTCCAGGACCGGCGCGCGTCGCCCCTCATCGAACGCGAAGATCCTGCCTAACAAAGCGGCTCAAGTCGAGCGCGGGTGACCATCCGTCGGAATGTCCGCCATCGATGCGAACGCCGGCGGCCGGCGCATCTTGGTCGCCTGCTCATACGAGTAGGCCAACTTGATGAGCGTCGGCTCCGACCAGGCGCCGCCGATGAACGACAGCCCCACCGGCAGCCCGAACGCGTAGCCCATGGGAACGGTGATGCTGCCGTAGCCGGCGACGGCCGCGAGCTCCGAGCTCCCGCCGCCGCCCGAATCCCCGTTCACGAGATCGATGTGCCACGGCGGTCCCTGGGTCGGCGCGACTAACGCATCCAGTTTGTGCTTGGCCAGCACCGCATCGATCCCGCGCACGCGCGAGAGCTCGTGGCACTTCGCGAGCGCCTTCGTGTACCCCGGCGACGTGAGCGGCCCCTTCTTCTGCGCCTGGATCATCGTCTCCTGCGCGAAGTACGCGAGCTCCGTCGACGCATGCTGCTCGTTGAACGCGATCACATCGGCTAACGACTTGACCGGCGATGACGTCAGCGCAGCGAGATACGCGTCCAGGTCGGCCTTGAACTCGTAGAGCAACACCTCGAACTCGGCGTCCCCGAACTTGCCCGCCGTGGGGAATGCCACCGGGTCCACAAGCACCGCGCCGCGATCGCGCATCGCGTGCAACGCGTCTTCCATGAGTGCATCAGCCGCGCGGCTGTACCCCATGTACCGCCCGCGCAGCACACCGATGCGCGCTCCCTTGAGCCCGCCGGCATCGAGGAACGTCGTGTAGTCGGTGTGTGCCTTGCCGGCGTTCGCGTGCGTCGCCTTGTCGAGCGGATCGACTCCCGTTAGGACGCCGAGCAGCGCCGCCGCGTCCGCGACCGTGCGGCACATCGGTCCCGGCGTGTCCTGCGAATGCGAGATCGGCACGATGCCGGAGCGGCTCAGGAGCCCGACGGTCGGCTTGATGCCCACCAGCGAACACGCGGCGCTCGGACTGACGATGGAGCCGTCGGTTTCGGTGCCGATCGCCGCTGCTGCAAAGCTCGCCGATGAGGCGCCGCCCGAGCCCGAGCTCGACCCCGATGGCGTGCGGTCGAGTGCATACGGATTGTGACTCTGTCCGCCGCGTCCGCTCCACCCGCTCGTGGAATGCGACGCGCGGAAATTCGCCCACTCGGAGAGGTTCGTCTTGCCGAGGATGATGGCGCCCGCGGCGCGCAGACGCGCGGCGATAAACGAGTCGCGCGGCACCTTGGCGCCGACGAGCGCCAGCGATCCGGCGGTCGTCATCATCTTGTCGTCGGTCGCGATGTTGTCCTTGATCAGCACCGGAATGCCGTGCAGCGGACTGCGCGGACCCTTGCTCTTGCGCTCGGCGTCGAGGGCATCGGCGATCTCGAAGGCATCAGGGTTGAGCTCGATCACTTCGTTGAGCATCGGACCGCGATGATCCAGCTCGTCGATGCGCGACAGATAGAGCTCGACGATCTTTCGCGCCGTGTACTTCCCGGAGGCCATCCCATCCTGGAGCTGGGCGATCGTGGCCTCCTCCAGCTCGAAGGGCGCCGCCACGTGGCGCGCCGGGCGCGTTGCGTTAGGCGGCGGCCCCGCGCCGGGGGCCAGCTGTGGGAGTTTGCCTTTGGTAAGTGCGAGCGCACCGCCCGCCAGCGTGGCGCCGACGAAGTGTCGCCGGCTCATGCCTCCCGCGGGCGCTGCGGGATCGTCATGCTGCGTCATCGCTCCTCCTCGGTGAGATCGTGATCGCGCGATAAGCATGTGGCAGCGCGCCGTGTCACACAATGGCCGCGCCGCGCGCGTCCACTTGCTCGACACGCGCGACGCTGTTTTCATTGCCACACGCTAACCGGAGGAACCCTGAGCGCCCGCCGTCGGTTCGATCGCACCTATTACGACCGCTGGTATCGCGACCCGCGTCATCGCGTCGCGACGCCTGCGGAAATCGGCCGTCGTGTGGCACTCGCCATCGGCATCACGGAATGGGTCCTGGGCCGCGCCGTGCGTCGCGTGCTCGACGTCGGCTGCGGCGAAGCGCTGTGGCGGGCGCCGATGATCGCGCTCCGACCGGCGCTCGCGTATCACGGCGTGGACCCGAGCGAGTACGTCGTCCGGCGTTATGGACGGCGCCGCGGCATCCGGTTGGGGTCGTTCGGCGCACTCGGCGCGCTGCGACTCGGGCGCGCGTACGATCTCATCATCTGCGCCGACGTGCTCCACTACGTGGCGGCCGCCGACGTGCGGGCGGGGCTGGCCGAGGTCGTGGCGCGGTTAGGCGGCGTGGCGTACCTGCCGGTGGTCACGTCATCGGACGACGTGGAGGGCGACGTGCGCGGTCTGGTGCGCCGCCCGCCGGCGTGGCATCGGGCGCGTTTTCGCGAGGCCGGGCTCGTTCCGATCGGGCTCGAATGTTACGTGCGCCGCGATGCGCTCGACGGCCTCACGGCGCTGGAACGCTGGCAGGCGTGAGCCGTCCGAGATGGGCCGCGAGGAGCGCGCGCAGCTCGTCGTGCATCGCGAAGTACTGCCGGCCGGCGTCGGCCGCCTGCGGACACGACGGCGGCAGCGCGCCGTGCTCCACCACCCACCGCACCACTTCGCCTAACGCAAGAATCTGCGCCCGGTCCACACGGTCGCGCAGCGCGCCCACATCCCCGGCGCCGGCGATGTCCACGGGGCGGAACAGGATGATGTGTCCGGTGTCGACACCCCGGTCCACGACGTGGACCGTGCAGCCCGTGGGGACCCCGGTGAACGCGCTCCACTCGGCGACGTTCATCCCGCGCATCGGTGGCAGCAGTCCCATGTGTACGTTGAGCGTGCCGAGGCGCGGGATTGCGAGCATCGGATCCCGCACGATGCCGAAGCCCGCGCACACGAACACGTCGGCGTCGAGCGCGCGCAAGGCGGCCAGATCCGCCGGGTCGTCGAGCGACGTGAAGCGAACGACCGGAATGCCGCGTTTCGCGCAATAGGCGGCGGCCGGCTCGTGGCTCGCGTCCAATGGTGCGGCCTTGTGCGACGCGGTGTCGGCGACGGCGCTCGCGGCGGTGCGACCTCCCGCAGCGCGGCGCAGGAAGCCACCGATGCCGTGCTCCCTGATATAGGCTGCGATGCGCTCGCGCCGCGACTCGTCGTGTGTGTTCCGGATGATCACGCCATCCGGCGCGAAGCCCCATGACCGCCACGATTCCGCGAACTGCGCCACCTTGCGGCTGCGTTCCTCGGCCAGGAGGACCACGCGCGGCCGCCTAACGGAAGATGCGCCCGGCGTCGGCGCCGGCAGCGTTCGCGGCACGTCGGCCGGGATCTCGAGCGTCGCGCCCGCGGCGCGGCACGGGAGCGTCATCGCGGCGAGCACGCGCGTCTTCGCGAGCAGCGCGTCGATGAAGAACTTGGCTGCCCAATTCGGAATCGCGAGCTCGATGTATTTCCCCCACATCGGATCCGAGCCGGCGACGCCGCCGCGCACGGAGGGATTGCTCGAGCGCATCACCTGCGCGCGCTTCACCAGGTCGATCGAACGCAGGGCCGCGTTCACGAGCGCGGGGTCGCCCTCGATGCGATGCAACGCGAGCCAGATGAGCGCCATCTGCGCGTTTCCCGTTAGGCAGGCATACGAGGCGGCGGGTCGCCACCGCGCGTCCAGCCGCCCGGGCAGCCACTTCGAGAGGCCGAGACGCCGGGCCACCGCGCGCGCCGCGCGGCGCGCCACCGACATGCCGCGCGCATCGTTCAGGATGTGCGACATCATCAGCACACCCCAGATCGTGTAGGCAATGGTATGGGTCACGGCAGCGCGCTCGCCGGATCCATCGTCGAAGCCGCAGTCGTCGATCCAACCCGTGGAGTCGTCGACGTGCGACAGCACCCACTGGAGGTGGCGCCGCGCCGCCTCGAGATACCGCTGGTCACCCGTGTGCGCGCCGAACTCGGCCACCCAGCAGCCCGCGTGCGCCATGTAGGTATACGTGCGGCCGGAGCCGTAGAGATGGCGTCGCCATGCGCCGTCCGGATCCTGCTCCGCGACCAACCAGTCGGCGGCGCGCGTCGCGGCGCGGAGGACCGTTTCATCGCCGGTCGCGCGATGCCACGACGTGAGGCCGTTGAGGATCTGGGCCGAGTTGAAGATGGATGGCGTGTCCCGATTCTGGGCGATCTCCATGCCCGGGAAACCGCCGCACTCGAGCTGCACGCCTAACAGAAACTCGATGCATCGCTGCGCCCGCGCGTGAAATCCGGCCAGCCGCGCCTCGGCTTCGAGCGCCAAGAACGTGGGCACGATGTAGCCGGTCGTCTCGGGATACGATGACGACCAGCCCCGTCCCAGATGATATCGGCCCGACACGCCGCCATCGGACTGCGCGTCCTGCGCGCGGGCCAGCCAGCCCGCGGCCTGCTCGAGGTGCTCGCGATCCGTTAGGCGCTGCTCCTCGTTGCGGGCGCGGTGCATGGCGCCGCCGCTAAGCGCCGCCAGCGTCGCCGGATGCCACGCCCTGGCGGCGAGCACGACGTCGCTCAGACGACGCACGGTCGAGATGATTTCCATGTCGATGTCAGCGCTCCGCGCGCGTCATCGCGACGCGCCGGGCCCGGATCAAGCAATTCCGCGGCCAGCGCGTCCGCCTGCTTGCCCGGCCGGAGCGACTAGTTTTGGCACATTGTCGTTGCAAACCGAAGTCACCCTTCCAGGCCGTCTGGCGGCGGAGGCACAATGATCACGACTCAAAGAATAAGCCCGTGCCTGTGGTTCGCGGACCAGGCAGAAGAGGCCGCGCGGTTCTACGTGCGCGTGTTCAAGAATTCGAAGATCACGATGATCACCCACTACGGCGAGGCAGGCAAGGAGGTGCACGGCCGGCCCGCGGGCTCGGTCCTCACCGTCTCATTCGAGCTCGATGGCCAGTCGTTCATGGCGCTCAACGGCGGGCCCGTGTTCACGTTCAATGAAGCCGTCTCGCTCATCGTCAGCTGCGATTCGCAGGAGGAGATCGACTACTACTGGGCCGAGTTGTCCAAGGGCGGCGACCCGAAGGCGCAGCAGTGCGGCTGGCTCAAGGATCGGTACGGTCTCTCCTGGCAGATCGTCCCCCGGGACATTGCCGCGTACTACCGGGATGAAAAGTCGGCCGGAGCGGCCAGGGCAATGAACGCGATGTTGGGCATGAAGAAGATCGACATGGCGGCCATGCAGCGGGCGTACGAGGGCAAGTCCTGACGACGTCGGGCGAGCGGCAGGACCACCCTGGCCAACCGGTGTGCGTGGGCCGATCTTCGTGCTGCGGTACCACGAATGCCCTCGTCCAGGACCCCCTATGCGCATCACCGTCTCGCACCAATTCAGGTTCGCATCGCCGCTCGCCGCGCTCGTCCTGTTCGCTGCGCTCCCGTCCGTTGGACGCGGCCAAACCACCGTCGCCCAACGGAACGACGCGGCAGCGCCGGCGTCGGACGACGCCATCCTCGCCGCGGAGCACTACGTTAGGCCGCCGGCGGCGATCGAGCGGCTGGTGACCGCGCCGCGCGACAACGACGTGACGCTCGAGTCGGCCACGCAGAGCCCGACGCATCGCTGGTTCTTCAAGCTGGTGCCGGCGGGCATGCCCAGCGTCCAGACCTTCGGCAAGCCGCATTACTACCTCGGCGAGCTGCAAGTGGACTACGAGGCCAACCGCTCCCGCGCGCTCACCGACCGCGGCGGCGCCAAGCTCGAGCTCATCGACGGCCTAACGGGCGCCGTGCGCACGATCGAGGCGCCGGCGGGCGCCACCATGAGCAGCGCCGAGTGGTCGCCCGACGGCGCGCGCATCGCCTTTATCGCCAACTTCGAGACGGCGACGCGCCTCTACGTCGCCGACGTCGCATCGGGAAAGTCGCATGCGGTCGGACAGGCGCCGCTCCTCGCGACGCTGGTCACCGAGCCGCAGTGGACGGCCGACGGCAAAAGCCTCGTGGCCGTCATTCTCCCGGAAGCACGCAAGCCGCCGCCGGTGCGCCCCGCGATCGCCACCGGCCCCGAAGTCCGCATCACCGACGGCCAGAAAGACAAGACCCGCGTCTACGCGACGCTGCTGCAGACGCCATACGACGAAGCGCTGCTCGAGTACTACATCACCGGCCAGCTCGCGGTGATCGACGCCGCCTCGGGCGCCGTGCACCGCATCGGCGCGCCCGCGATGATCGACGCGGTCGATCCGTCGCCCGATGGGAAATACTTCCGCATCACGCTGATTCAGAAACCGTTCTCGTACATAGTTCCGCTCAGCAGCTTCGCGCGCGTCGAGGAGCTGTGGGATGCCTCGGGTCGCACGGTGGCGCGCCTCGCGGCCCAGCCGGCACGCCTCACCGACGACCGCGACGACCTCACGCCGGCGGAACGCGAGGCGTCGGACACCGTCTCGCGCGATTTCACGTGGCTTCCCGACGGCTCGGGGCTCGCGTTCCTCAAGCAGGATCCGTCGCCTAACGGTGGCGCGTCCGATTCGTCAGCCGCCGAAGAACGCGGCGGCGCCGCCGCCGGCCGCGTGCGCCGCAAGGATCACCTGTACGCGTGGGCGCCGCCCTACGACTCGGCCAGCCGGCGGCAACTGTTCGCGAGCGACGCGCGCATCGCGAGCGTCCTCTTCTCCGACGACGCCAAGATGGCCTTCGTCGCCGAGAACACCGGCGGCACCGGTCACGTCTACGCCGTGTACTTCGCGCAACCCGACAAGAAGTACACCATCTGGCGGCTGCACGGGCTCAACGCCACCGTCGGGACGACCCGTCGCGGGTTCTTCGGCGGCGCCCGCGGCGGAAATGGCGCCGACTCCGTGACGTTCTACGAGAATCCCGGCTCGATCATGACCGCGCGCGGTCGGTTAGGCGGCGAAATCGCGCTGCTCTCGCCCGATGGCGCGTCGGCGTATCTGCAGGGCATCCGCTACGATCGCGACTGGGAGCACCACGCGCCGCGCGGCTTCGTCGATCGCGTCGACATTCGCACCGGCAGCAAAACGCCGATCTTCGATGCCGATTCCGCCGGCTTCGCGACGGTGACGGCGGTGATGGACGACAGCCTGACGAAGCTGATCGTCGAGCGCCAATCGAGCACGACGGTGCCGCAGTCGTATCTGTGGGACGCCAGGGGCGCGACGCGCAAGCTGACGAACAACATCGACTACACGCCCGAGCTCACGCACGCGGTGCACAAGCGGATCTGGGTGACGCGCGCCGACGGCTATCGGTTCCTGGTCAACCTCACGCTGCCCGATGATTACAAGGACGGCACCCGGCTGCCCACGCTGTTCTGGTTCTATCCCTACGAGTACACCGATCAGGGCGGCTATCTCCGCACGCTGCGCACCGAGAACATCGAGCAGTTTCCGCGCTCGCAACCGCGCACCATCGAGTACATGATCACGCAGGGCTATGCGGTGGCGGACTTCGACCCGCCCATCGTCGGCGCGCAGGGACGCATGAACGACAATTACGTCTCCGATCTGCAGGCCGATCTCTACGCGGTGATCGACGAGTTGGATCGCGCCGGCTACATCGACCGGACGAAGCTGGCGATCGGCGGCCACAGCTACGGCGCATTCAGCACCGTGAACGCGATGGTGCACACGCCGTTCTTCAAGGCCGGCATCGCCGGCGACGGCATGTACAACCGGTCGCTCACGCCTAACGGATTCCAGAACGAGCGGCGCGACTTCTGGGACGGTCAGAAAACCTATCTGGACATGTCGCCGTTCATGTACGCCGACAAATTGAGCGGCGCGCTGCTCATGTACCATTCGCTCGAAGATCAGAACGTCGGCACCGCGCTCGAGAGCTCGGTGCGCATGCTCCACGCGCTCCAGGGACTCGGCAAGACCGCGGCGTTGTACATGTATCCGTACGAGGACCACGGTCCGCTCACGCGCGAGACGGTGCTCGACCAGTGGGCGCGCTGGGTCGCGTGGCTCGATAAATACGTGAAGAACGCGCCGGCATCATCCGGCACACCCGAAGTGAAGGCGCTCACCGGGTCGCGCTGAGCGGCGCGCATCCGTTCCCGTTTCTCGATCTCAACCGATTCGATCATGCGATTTCGTTTCGTTTGTCTGGTGACGCTCTGTGTCGGCGGCGCGGCGGCTGCGCCCGCCGTCGCGCAGGACGCCGGCCGACTGCCCGCCCAGGTCGACTCGATCGCCACCGCCGTGCTCGCCGCGACCGGCGTCCCGAGCGCATCCGTGGCTATCGTTAGGCACGGCGCCATCGCGTACGTGCACGCTTACGGCAAGGCGAAGCTGGACCGAGAGACGCCGGCCGATACCACGATGCGGTACGCCATCGGGTCCATCAGCAAGCAATTCACCGCCGCCGCGATCCTGTTGTTGACGCAGCAGCACAAGGTGTCGCTCGACGACCCGGTATCGCGGTTCGTGCCAGGCTTGTCTCGCGGCAACGAGGTCACGGTGCGGGAGCTGCTCTCGCACACGTCCGGGTATCAGGATTTCTGGCCGCAGGACTACGTGCCGCCCAGCATGGAGAAGCCCACCACGCCCCAGCAGATCATCGACCGGTGGGCCAAGCAGCCGCTCGACTTCGAGCCGGGCACCAAGTGGCAGTACAGCAACACGAACTTCATCATCGCGGGTCTCATCGTCCAGAAGGCGAGCGGCACGCCGTTCACGAAATTCATCCATACGCGCATTCTCGACCCGCTCGGCCTCACGACCGCGGTGGATTTCGATGCGCTCGGCCCGTCGGCGGCGCAGCCCATCGGATACATGCGCTACGGCCTCGGGCCGTTGCGGCCCTCGACGCCCACGGGTCCGGGCTGGATGTTCGGCGCCGGCGAGCTGGCCATGACGCCGACCGACCTCGCGAAGTGGGACATCTCGATGATCAAGCAGTCGCTGTTGTCCCCGGCCTCGTACAAGGCCATGGAAACGACGGTGCTGCTCAAGAACGGCGTCAGCTCCGGTTATGGGTTAGGCGTGGAGGTGGGACAGGTGGGCGGCCACCGCATGATCTCGCACTCCGGCGAAGTCTCGGGCTTCACGGCGGAGAACATGGTGTTCCCCGACGACAGCGCCGCGATCGTGGTGCTGACCAACCAGGATGCCGCCCCCGCGTCCGGCGCCATCGCGCAGCAGGTCTCGCGCGTGCTGTTCACCACCGAGGATGCGATGACGGCCGAGCGGACGGCGCGCGCCCGGAGCATCTTCGAGGGACTGCAGAAGGGCACGGTGGACCGCTCGGTGTTCACGCCCGATGCGAACGCGTACTTCAGCGCCGCGGCGCTGCAGGATTTCGCGACGGGCCTCGCTCCCTTAGGCGCGCCGACGGGCTTCGTGCAGATCGGGCAGACGAACCGCGGCGGCATGATCGAGCGCGTGTATCGCGTCACGGTCCAGGGACGCGTGCTGCGCGTCTGGACGTACGAGATGCCTAACGGCCAGCTCGAGCAGTACCAGGTGGCCCCGGCGAGCTAGCGCCGCGTGCGGAGCGCTCGGCCAGGCGAGCGCTCCGGCGGGCCATTGTGCCCGCGGCGAAATTTGCGCAGCCTTGAGTGGACCGCTCGAACGCCGCTCTGCCCGCACCGCCATGCCCGATCCCCGCCGCCCGACACCGCCCTTCATTTTGTCGCCCGACCTCCGCGAACGCCTGCGCCCGGATCTCGACTTCGAGGCGTTCGAGCGCCTGCTCACCGTGCTCCCCGAACAGGCGCGTCAGCTCCTCCTCCGGCTCGCCGCTCGCCAGCCCGACCTGCTCGCCATCTGGGAAGCTGCCCCCGCGCTCCGCGCCGAGGAACGCGGCGTGGACACGCGATCCGAACAGTACCGGAACCCACGCCTCCAGATGCACGTGGTTCCCCGGCTCGAGGATGTGTCGCTCTCCGATCCCGTTTTGCAGCGCATGCTGCGCGACGTGCTGCCGCCGAAGACGAAGTAGCGCGACCGCCGGATGCACGACGGCCCGCCGGAGGGCGGGCCGTCGGTGCTTCCGTCGCTGCCTAACGAGCGGCGCTCATGCACGCCGCATCGCACGCAACCGTCCATCCGAGGCGTCGTCCAGGCGCAGCGGCGGACGCGCCGGCTCCTCGTCGCGCACCGCTTCCGCCGGACGCCGGCGATACTGCACCAGGTCTTCGCCCAACGTGACGAGCGCCCGCGTCACTACCGTGCTCGCCAACGGCTCGGGAATACCCATCACGCGCACATAGCTCTCGATCGCGCGGTCGAACGGCAGATCCTCGGCTAACGTGTCCACGAACATCATGGCGTTGTCCACGTGCGCCCGAATCACCGACTCCTCAGCGCGCGCCTGCGCCAGCCGCAACCGCTTCTCGGCCGCTGCGTTCAACTTGCGCGCGAATATGCGTTCAGGAAACAGCGTGCCCAGCATGGAATGCTCCGACGGTGGAATGGAGAAGCCGCCATCAGCGGCGGCCCGGGAACCCTCGACCTCCCGTTCAAGCAGAGATCGTACCAACCGAGCCCCTGTCAAAATATGACGTACGGAGGGGCCCGCTGGATTCATCGACGGCGCTAGCCGCGAATTGGCCCGCTCCCAGACGGTGCGGCGGGCGCCGCGTTCTGCGCATCGAAACGTTCCTCGCGATCCACGCGCCGCGCGCGTGCCAGTTCGGCAAGGCTGGCGACGAAGATCAGCGCCATGATCGTGGCGGACGTGACACACCAAATGCAGATCGCGTGGATCACGAACAACTCTTTCGACGTCAGCCACGCGGAAAAGAGGACACTCCACGCCGAGAGCGCCACGAGCAACAACGCAACCTGTCGCTCGAGCGTGTCGCGCTGCAGAGAGACCAGCGCGAGCACGAGCAGCACCACGTAGCTCGCCAGCCCCCAAGCGGCAACCGGCAGTCCGAGAAACATTGCCCAACGAGACGTGTTCACACGCTCGCATGAGCCGACGTTGCATACGAGCTGGCCGATCACACCGACCTTGAACAACGTGAGATACAACGCGATGAGCGCGCCGACGAGCGCCAGCAGCGCGATGATCAGCCGCGCACTGCGTGTCACGGCGTGGCGCTCGCTTGCTTCGTCACCGAGCTGTCGGCGTGCGACGCCGCCTTGGCCTCCATCGCCGCCGTGTCGACATACGCCTTGAACATGTCGTACGGAATCGCGCCGGGAATCTGCTTGGTGCCGATGACGAACGTCGGCGTCGAGTTCACCCCGCGCCGCACGCCCTCATCGTGGTTGGCTTTGATCTCCGGCAGATGCTTCTGCGAGTCGTAGCACGAGTTCCAGGTGCTCATGTCCAGGCCCAACGCCTTCGCGTACGTCGCGAACACGCTCTTGGGGTTGCTCTCGCTGCTCCAGTCGGGTTGGCCCTGGAAGAGTTTGTCGTGCATCTCCCAGAACTTATGCTGATCGCCCGCGCACGCCGCCGCGTTGCTCGCCGCAACGGAGTTCGAGAACTCGCCGATAGGAAAATCGAAGTACCGATAGCTCGCGAGACCCGCGTCCACGATTCGCTTGCGCACATCGGGTTCGGTGATCGTCGCGAATTCCGCGCAGTGCGGACACTCGAAGTCGGCAAACTCGAGCACCTGCACCGGCGCGTTGGGGTTGCCGAGCAGGTGGCCTTCGGCCTTTACCGGTGTGATGGCAACGTTTGCGATCGACGGGCGCGACGCGTCACTATGCTGCGCCGTTCGTGCAATCAACGCGATGCCGACCACCGCGACGACGGCCAGCCCGATATAGAACGGTTTGAGTGAGGCCGCCCGCTGCGTGCGGACGACATTCGACCGCTGTGCGCGGGCGCTTTTCTGTGACATGACCGTGAACTCGCTTTAGACAGGGCTGAAAGCTAGCGTCGCGTCCGGATGTGAGGTACCAGGCGGACCCGTCAAGGTCCTGATATCTTGTCCCGCGCGTTCTTCTCCACCCACCGAAGAGAGGAGTCCCATCGATCCGGACGTGATACGTGTGCCCGCCGGCCCCGGCGCTCTGCACGTCGAGCGATACGGCCACGGCGGACGCGCCGTGATGCTGGTACACGGCTTCGCGACGTCGAGTTTCGTGTGGCGCGTCGTGGGGCCGCTACTGGCAGCGGCCGGGCACACCGCGTACGCCGTCGACCTGTTGGGCTACGGGGAATCGGACCGTCCGCTCGAGGCCAATTACTCGATCGCCGCGCAGGCAGAGTACCTGGACCGGGCGCTTGCCGCGCTCCGCGTACCCCGCGCCGCCCTCGTTGGGCTCGGTGTCGGCGGTGGCATCGTGCAGCGACTGACGCTTCGGCACCCGGCGCGTGTGGATGGTCTGGTGCTCGTTAACAGTGTCGCGTTCGGCGACTGTCCGGGGCGTGACGTGCGCACCGTGCAGCTCGGCACGGCGCGTTTCGCGCTGCGTGTGGCGCACGGTGTGCTCGGGGCGGCACCGTTGCTGCGACGTGTCCTGGAAGACAGCGTGGCTCGAAAGGAAACGATGCCCGCGCGTTTGGTGGCACGGTATCTCGCACCGTATGTCGGCCCCGAGGGTGTCACGCACCTGCTCACGATCGCTCGCGCGCTCAAGGCGGACGACGTCGAAGAGCTCGATCTGTCGCTGATTCGTGCACCGGTGGCGATCGTTTGGGGCGAGGAACAGCCCTGGCTCGACAGCGGTTTACCTGAGCGGCTGCAGGCCGCAATCGCCGGAAGCAGCTTGTTGCGTTTTCACGGCATCGGCGCGCTCGTGCCGGAAGAGAACCCGGATGCGCTGGCACATGTCGTTTTGGAGCTGCTCGATCGCCAACGGTCAGCCGCGTCGTAACGTAACGTATGGGGAGCCCAATGAATTCGGCATCCGACGCGCGAGAGCTTCAATCCTCGCGCGGAGCACAATATATTTCCTTCACTTCAGCCAACAGGATTGAATGGCAAAACAGCGCAATCGTCGCCGTGAGACCCCTGCACCAACACCATTCGAACAGGCACGCGACGAATTATTTCAACACATCATGCGGTGTGGCGTGATACAGGCGGTTCCGGAGCATCAGGAAGAGTGGTTCCACGATACCATGCCGTACTTGCAGGACCGCTACCCAGAATTGTCGGACGGCCAGCTTTCTGAACTGCGCACCCTCGGCACGAGGTTCTGCCGGCCTCCAAAAGCGAAAACCGAAGGCGAGACCAACGAACCCGCAGACGCGGTTTCCGCTGCTTGATCTTTGGGCTCGGCGCGACGGCTACCGGCCGACACGACGTGTCGCCCGGAACCCGACGCCGAGCCGAAGACCGCCGCCAAATCCTCCTTCGGCGAAGGGCACCACGCCGCCCCAATTCGGCCCTTCGACGCCGATGACCGCGATGATGGTCCCGCGCCAATCGCCGATCTTGTCGTAGCGCAGGCCAAGCCCGCCGCCCGCATACGGCGCCCAACGCATTCGAAAATTCGGATCCAGCAGGAAGCGTCCGACCAAATCGGCCCGCGCGCTGAAACCCGTGCGCCCGTGCACCGATGACTCACCGCCGGCAAGCGTCAGGCCGACTCGCACGTTGGTCGACGCTGGCTTGCTCATTTCGACGCCCGCCTGCACTGCGGTGATAGTCGAGACCATGACGTCGAAGCGTGCGCCCGCTTGAAGTCCTGATGCACGCTGCGCGGATATGGGCGCCGACACTCCCGTCCAGACCAGAAACGCCGCTGCCGCGATGCGCGCCTGCATTCACGACCGAACGCGCTGGCGGTGCAACACGAGGGTGTAGTCTGCGATCGCCGCCGCGGACGCAACGGCAAGGAGCGGTATCAGTGCCGGGAAGGCGGAGGGCCACAGCAACAGTGCAAACAACGCAGCGAGCTGCAGCACGGTCACGACCTTCCCCGGCCATCGAGCCTTGAAGGCGCGCGGATCGAGGCCGGGCAGCAGATACGCGACGATGAATCCGATTGCTGTCGCCAGATCACGCGAAATGACGATGACGAACTCCCCGGCCGTCACCGCTCCCTCGATCACGAATGCCGAGATCGCGATCAGCACGAACGTCTTGTCGGCGATGGGATCGAGCAACGCACCGAGTTGCGATGTTTGTCCGCGGCGTGCGAGCCAGCCGTCGAGGAAATCGGTGAGGGACGCGAGCCCAACGAGCGCCACACGCGCCGAGCGACCGTCGACGAGCAGGAACGCCGCCGCCAGCGGGAGACGTGCGAGCGACAGGAGATTCGGAACCGTCAGGACGCGAGACGAAGTCACGGTGAGTCAACTTAGAGCAGGTGGGACATCGCTTCCAGGCGGTGAGGACTGCGGTTCACACGACGGAACGTTCGATCCGGGGGTTTCGCAGCACGGCTTCGCGTGTAGGTTGCAGCGGCCCACACTGCGCGAGGGAGGCAATGCCGGCCACGATCGACGTGTTGCGCACTTTGCCGATCTTCAGCGGACTCTCGACCGACGAGCTGGCGCGCGTGTCGGAGTTGTGCGAAGAGAAGACCTATGCATCGGGCGACTACATCTTTCGCGAGGGCGAGCCGGGAAACCGACTCTTCATCGTGATCGAGGGAGAAGTGCGGATCAGCCGCCAGATACCGGGGGCCGGCGAGGAAGCGTTAGCCGTGCTCAAGCCCGGCGCCATGTTCGGCGAGATGGCGGTGTTCGATCGGAGCGAGCGCTCGACCGACGCCATCTCGCACGGCGGCACGCGCGTGATCACGATCAGCCGGGCCGAATTCGAGATGTTATTGGATTTTCATCGCGACATTGCGTACAAGGTGCTGTGGGCGGTGGTGCGCGTGTTGAGCGGCCGGTTGCGCGCCACCAACGACAACCTGCGCTCGGTGCTCGCGATGTCGATGTTCTGAGCACGCAGCCCGACGTGGCGCGCGTGACGGCCCTGCACCGTTCTGCGTCCCGAATGGGATGAGCCGGCTCAGCGCATGGCACCACCTGGCGACGGCGCACCTGGTGCTGTGCGCGTTGGTTTTGATCTGGAACTTGTGGATCGCGGGACGCGCGGCCCGCATCCAGGGCCTTCCGCCGGCGCTCGCCTTCCTCAGTGCGTTAGGCGGACTGCTGTTGCTGCCGGCGCTGGTCGTGTCGCTGGTGTCGACGTCGCTGCTCACCGGCGCGGCGCTCATCTCCGTGGCGTGGATCTGGCCCGCGACCGTCGCCCTCGCCGCGGCGCAAAGCGCATACGCCCTGGTCAAACGCCGCGCGTCGATGCCTGTGGGCATCCCGATCCTCGCGTTCGACTTTCTGCTCACGCTGGTCACACTGGCGCGCTGGCTCGACTTCGTGGGGGCGGCGCCGGGCACCGGTCTGCTGACGCTCCTCGCCGCCGACCGGTCCGCGGTCGCGGTCTCCGCGCAGTCGCTGGCGCTCGTCATGCCCTGGTTCCTCTATTTGCCGATCTTCGCGCCCGTCACGCCGGGACGGCCGGATGGCCGCATGTTCGTACGCGGCGTCATGGCGGTGATCGCGGCTGGCTGGCTGCTGCTCATCGTCACACAGATCCCCGGCGCCGCGCGCGCCGTGCGCAGTTACGATCGATATGCGCGCGAGCGATTGCAGGAGCACCCGGACAGCGACTTTGTCGTTGGGTTGAAGGTGTTCCCGTCGCTCTCCAATCCGCCGACCCCGTTGTCGCTGACCAACGATCTCGGCCTTGCGGATTCGATCGGCGCGGGAGCGCTTGCCGTGTACTTCACGCCCAAAGGCGCGAGCGCCGAGACGCTGGACAGCGTGGAGCATGTGTTGGAGGATGTGCGCGGATCGCGGCGCGTGATCGCGGCACTCGACTTGTCCGATGAGCACCGCGTGCCGCCGGCCGAGCGCGAGGCGTATCTGCGGGACCGCGTGGCCGACGTGGAGCGCATTGCGCGCCGGCTGCACCCCGACTTCGTGGTGCCGGTGGTCGATCCTAACGGAACGGCCGCGCGCGCGCTGGGTCGCATGCCGGTCGCCTCGTGGGAAGCGTACCTGCGCGCGGCGGCCGTGGCGGCGCAGGCCGACAGCAGCGCGGACAGCGCGAAAGTGCAGGTGCTGTCGCACGTCGGGGGATTCAGCGCCGACGACAGCGCGCTCTACGCGTGGAGCGCATCGCGTGCGTCGCCGGTAGACGGCACGGCGCTGTCGCTCTATCCCGGGTTAGGCGGCGCGGCGAATCTCGACGCGCGCATGCGCGTCGCCGACTCGTGGCTGCGCGCGTCGCGGTCCTCGAAACCGGTGTGGGTGCTGGAGGCCGGCGCGTTCCCGCTGGCGCACGGCGAGGAGAGTCAGGCGCGCGCGTTGTGGGGCGCACTTGCCTGGGCGACAAGCCGCGCGGCGATCAAGGGATTGATTGCGTATCAGGCGTCCGATTATCGGGTGCCGATCGGACTGCGCACGGCGGCGGGGCGGCTGCGTCCCGCGGCCGCGGTGCTGCGCCGCGCCGCCGCGCAGCTGCAGCGCGGGGGCAGTTAGGCGGAGCCGGACCCGCCGGCCACCACGGCTTCGACGCGCCGGCCCTCATCCAGATATCGCCGGGCGAGCTGCTGCATCTCGGCGGCCGTCACCGCGCGCACGCGCGCGTCGTGCTCGTCGAGCTCGGCCAGCGAGCGGCCGAACATCCATGCGTCGAGCAGCTCGCCGAGCACCGACGCCCCGCTCTGCTCGCGGATGGCGTGCATGCCGATGGCGTACGCCTTGGCGCGCGCGAGCTCGCCCTCGGACACCGGCGCCTCGCGGAGCTTGGCCAGCTCGTCGAGCATGCCGCGGCGCGCTTCGTCTTCGCGGCCGGGCGACACGGCCATGAAGGTCCGAAACATTCCGGCGCGGCGGAGCTCGACGACGCCCGCGGTCACCGTGTAGGCGAGCGACCGCTTGTCGCGCAGCTCCTCGAAGAACCGCCCGCCTAACCCACTGCCGACGCCGGCCAACAGGCGCATCGCCCAGCGCGCGTCGTCGGTGCGGTCCGGAGACGGAAACGCCATGGCAAGCGCGGTCTGCGCCTTGGCGCGCGTCTCACGGACCATGATCGGGTCGCGCGTCCACGATGGCGACTCGGGCGCGCGCGCAGGAGCGGCGCCGAGCTCCTGAAAGTGACGGGCCGCCATACAGGCGACGTCGTCGGCGTCGACGTCGCCGGCGATCGCGATGACCGACGGGCCGCCAAGACAGTGCTTCGCGTGCCAGGCGTGCAGCTGGCCGGCATCGATCGTGGGGAGGCTGCGCTCGTCGCCGGAGGCGGGAACGCCGTACGTGTGTTCGCGAAACGCCGCGCGTGTGAGCAGACGCAATGGCCATTGCTGCATGTCGTCGCGCAACAGGGCGAGCGCGGCGAGTGCGATGTCGCGCTCGGTATCGAGCGCGGAGTCCTCGAGCGCCGGGTGTTGGGCGACGTCAGCGAGGAGCGCGAGGGCGTCGTCGACGCGGGCATTCGGCACCGAGATGGACCAGCCGAAGTGCTCGGCGCCCGCAGTGGGCGCGATGCTGCCGCCGAGCAGCTCGGCGTCGGCGGCGATGCGTGCCGCGTCGCGGTGCGCGGTGCCTTTGACGGCGGTGCGGACGAGCATCGAGGTGAGGCCGGCGCGGCCGGCCGGCTCGTCGGAGGCGCCGCCGACGATGGCGACGGCGATGTGGGCGAGCCGGGCGCCGGGGATGTGCCTAACGAGGACGGCGGTGCCGCGGGCCGTGCGGTAGGCGCGCACACGGCCCTCGCCGCGCTCGAGGGCGGGCGCGGGCGCGGCAGCCGCCGATGCAATCGGCGGCGCCGCGGGCGCGCCTCCCACGGAGACCGGGACGGGCGGCGCCTCGACGCGATCGCGCAGCGCGCCGCCGTTGGCGGCGAGCGGCGCGATCGCGTCGGGGCGGTACGAGACCACGCCGGCGGCATCGAGATCCAACCAGCGCGTCGCCGCCTCGGCGATGTCCTGTGGTCCGACCGCCATCCGCCGGTCGTAATGCTCGATGCCTAACTGCCAATCGCCGAGCGCTTCCCAATCGGCGAGCCAGTTGGCCTGGCCTTCCATCGTCTCGAGCGCGCGAGCGAAGCGGGCTTCGATCAGGCGCCGTGCGCGGAACACTTCGTCGGCCGTGGGGCCGTGCTCGCGCAGGCCGCGCACCTCGGCCCAGATCGCGCGCAGCGCGTCACCCGATGACTCCGGCGGCCCGTCCGCGTGAACGACGAACACGCCGAGCTCGGTGGGCGCGTAGTTGGACGCCGTGACCGACGCCGCGAGCGCGCGGTCGCGCACCGCGCGGTAGAGGCGCGACGCGCGACCGCCGCCTAACACAATAGCCGTCATCTCCAGGCGCGGCGTATCCGCGTGCAGCGTGCCGGGCGTGCGCCAGCCCACCGCGAGCTGCGACTGCGTCACGTCGCCCGAGAGATCATCGAAGCGGAACCCGTGCGGCGCGGAGGGTTCGGCCGGTCCGCGGTCGCGGCGCACGGGTCGGTCGGCCAGCCCGCCGTACTTTCGCTCCACCGCCGCGAGCGCGGCGTCGGGGTCTACATCGCCGACGACGGCGAGCACGGTGTTCGACGGCTGATAGTACGAGCGGTAGAACGCCGTCACGTCGTCGCGCGTGAGACGCCGAAGGTCGTCTTCGCGTCCGATGCGCCAGCGCCGGATGCGGTGCCGGTCGTGGAGCACGCGATACAGCGTTTCGACCGTGACCGCGCTGGGCGTGTCCGCCTTGCGCCGCGCTTCCTGGATGATCACCTCGAGCTCGCGCCGGAGCTCCCCCGCGTCGACGAGCGAGTTGGCGTACGCGTCCGCCTGGATCTCGAGGCCCTCGAGCAAGCTCGTGGCGGGCAGCACCGTGTAGTAGCTGGTCCGATCGTAAATGGTGCCGGCGTTCAGGTAGCCGCCCGCGGCTTTGGTGGCTTGGGAGATCTCGCCGACGCCGCGCGCGGGCGTCCCCTTGAAGTACATGTGCTCCATCACGTGGGCGATGCCCGTGATGTCATCGGTCTCGTCGAAGTAGCCCGCCTTGACGTGGGTCACGATCGCGACGACCGGCGCGGAGTCGTCGCGGTGCACGAGCACGGTGAGGCCGTTGCCCAACACACTGCGGTGGACGCTGCCGCCCGAGACACCGAGCGGCGAGGTCACTGCGTGCCTAACGATGCGGCGCAGGTGGCCCACGGGCCCGGCCCCGCGCGCTTGAGCCACGTCGCGGCTTCGTCGGCGCGGCCGAGCCGGGCGAGGGCGCACGCGAGGTAGCCTTCGGAGGCGGAGTCGGCCGGGTTCGCCTGGATCACGCGCACGTACGCGCGGCGCGCGGCCTCGTAATCCTGGGTGGCGAGGTCCGGCCGCCGCTGCGCGGCGAACGACGCGCCGCGCGCCAAAAAGAACGCGCCTAACTCGCGCTGGCCGGCGGCGCCCGCCGGGTCGAGCTGGATCGCGGCGTTGAGCTCCTTGCCGGCGGTGGCGTAGTCGCCGTTCTCGCGAGCGATGCGGGCCAGGTACAGGTGCGGCAGCGGCGAGCGCGGCTCATCGCGCGCCGCGCGCGCGAACGACGCGACGGCCGAGTCGCGCTGGCCGGCCGCGAAGGCGGCCTGGCCGGCCTCGAGCGCCGTGGGCTCGCGCCGTCCAATCAGGTAATACACACCCAGCAGCACCAGCACCGCGATGATGGCCGCCACGATCAGCGGCCCATGGTTCGGCGCCGCTCCGCGGACGGGGTCGATGCTCGTATCGGACGGCGCGCCGATCGATTCGGCCGGCGGGATGCCTAACGGAATGCCCGACGGCACCGCGACCGGCGGCTCGCTTGGCGCGCCCGGCACCACAGCGGGTTCGGCCGCCGCCGGCCGGAAGCCGTGCGCGAGCGCCTCGTACGCCTGGCGCGCGACGTCCAGGTCGGCCGCGTCCACCTGGCTCGACCCGCTCACCCGATCGCGCACCGAGAACATCTCGAGCGCGGCATGCCCCTGCTCGAGCGAGATCGATTCGCGCTGTCTCGCCTCCCGCACCAGCGCCTGGCCCGAGAGGTCGGTGCGACCGAGCAACGCGCCAAGCGCCAACTCGACGCCGGCGCAGATGGCAGTGAGATCGGATGCGTTGTCCTCGGATGACCGGCTCGGCGAGAGCCGCTCGACCGCCGGCCGAACCGCCTCGAGCGCGTGTACGGCGCCCCGCGAGGCGGACGACGGATCCGTCACCGCACGATGCGCAGCAGTCCCGCGTTTGCGCTGCCGCGAATGAAGCTTTCGGCGTCTCCGATCGGAATCTTCACGCCGGTGATCGAATATCCGCGGCTCGCCTCGGTGGCCATGAACTCCTGCACCGACCGGCCCGTCATCGCCTTGTTCGCGTCGCGCATGGCGCGCACGATGCGATCCCAGCTGCCGACGTAGATGCGTCCGTCGTTGAGCAGGATGCGGTGCTCGAGCGTGTCCGACAGCTTCTGCCCTGCGAGATCCGACAACATGGCGCCGAACAATTCCAGTTGGCCGCGCTCGCGCGCTGCTTCCTCTTCGTTCACGCGCGTCTCGATTTCCGACAGCATCTCGTCGATGTCGTCGGGCTCGCCGGCGAGCTCCGCCAGCCGGTCTTCCCACGGCGCGAGCTCGGGGTCGCTGTCCGTTAGGCGGTAGATCGATTTCTTGAGCTCGATCAACCGCCAGATGCCGAGCTCTTCCCAATGGTCGTCGGGCTCGGTGCGCTCGAGCTGCGAGAGGGAGGCCTCGTAGTCGCCGCGGTCGTACAGAATGTTGGCCAGATAGATGCGCGCTTCGGCGTGGTCATCATCCAGCTGCAGCGCGCGCCTGAGCGCGGTGATCGCGCCTTCGTCATCGCCGCCGCGATGCCTAACGTAACCGAGGCAGGCGGCGGCCTCGGCCATCTCGCTCGCCTCCCGCGCCGCAATCTCGAAGAAGTCGCGCGCTTCCGCGATCAGGTCCTCACGAAAGAGCGCGCGGCCGATCTGCAGCACGAGATCGATGTCGTCGGCATAGCCAAGCTCGAGGATGCGGCGAAAGCGATCCAGCGCCTGGTCGCGCGCGCCGAACTTGAGCAGCGTCTCGCCGAGTCCGGCGATCGCATCCTCGTGGTCCGGATCCAGCACCAGCGCCTTCTCGAAACTCTGCCGGGCCCAGGCAAACTCATCCCGTGCCAGGCGAGCGTAGCCAACCCCAATGTGCAATTCGACTGAGTTCGGATACAGCGCGAGTCCTTCGCGCAACACCTCGAGCGCTTCGTCGTACTGCCCGTCGTTATAGAGTTGATGCGCGCGCTCGTCGTATTCTTCAGAACTCAGAAATGGGGTAGGCATGGCGATTCGCACCTCCGACGTGTCTCAATGAAGACCGATGTCGGTCAGCCTATTGTACAACTGGAAATCCGCGCAGTTCAAGATGTTGACTTTATTTCCGTCTCATTGAACTTTAACTTCCCTTCCACCCCTTTGGACCAAGGACGACAGACGCGCTCACGGGATATTACGCCCGCGCACGCACGATTTCGACATCTGTCGCCACCTCCACAGCAATCTCCGCGGCCAACGCCGCATTCGATTCGAGCAGCGCGACGTTCGCGGCCAGCGACGCGCCTTCCGTCTCTTGCTCCAAACGACCCAACAGCCACGGGGTGAGCGCTGCACCGGCGACCTTCGCACGGGCCGCCGCTTCCAGTGCCTGCTCCACAGCCGCGTCCACCAGCGCGCGCGGCAGCGCACAGGACGCCGGCGGCGGTTGAACGACGAGCATCGCCTGCATCTGCCCGAGCGAGCGCTGCACCCGCCACGCCGCGGCGACCTCGGCTGCAGATTCCATCCGCCACGACAATGAAATGCCTGTACCGCTCGTGAGAAACCCCGGCAGCTCTCCGACACGGTAACCGACCACAGCGACGCCAAGCGATTCGAGACGTTCCATGGTCGCCGGAAGGTCGAGTACGGACTTGGCTCCGGCGCACACGACGATCATTGGCGTTCGAGCGAGCTCAACGAGATCGGCGGATTCATCCCGCACCATGAGCGCGACGTGCGCTGTTGCCGGAGGCACGCGGTGCACTCCTCCAATCCCGCCGGTGGCCAGCACGTCGATGCGTGAGGCGCGAGCGAGCACGAGAGATCCGGCAACGGTCGTCGCACCGTCCACGCCGGCCGCGGCAGCCGGTGCAAGGTCCCGGGCGGAAACCTTGCGCACGCCATCGCGCGCCAGGAACCGCTCGAGATCATCGTCCGCGAGCCCAACGACCGGCGTGCCGGCGGCAACCGCCGTGATTGCGGGCTCCGCGCCGCGCGCGCGAACGGCCGCCAGCATGCGTCGCGCCGCCTCGCGATTTTCCGGTTGCGGCAGTCCCTGCGCGAACACCGAGCTCTCGAGCGCGACGACCGGCCGGCCGTCGCGTAGGGCAGCGGCGACCGCAGGCGAGACGCGCACTGGCGTCGTCACCAGCGTACGATCATTCCGGCAGCGTCCGCGGCTTGTCCGCCTTGAACTCGGCGTTGGCGTTCCACGACGGAAGCACCGGCGAGTTGGCGAGCGCGGTGGCGAAGCGCAGCACGATGTCGCCGATCTGCGCGGCGCCGCTCAGATCGAAATCGGGACTGTAGTTGTCCGCCGGCTGATGATAGCGATGCGCGGTGTAATCGTCCTCCTGCTGCACGCCCCAGCCTTTCGGCCGTCCGACATAATCGGTGCCCGCGCCGATCGATACCGCGGGGATGCCGGCCTTGGCGAACGAGAAGTGATCCGACCGATAGAAATGCCCGGCTTCGGGATGCGCATCGGGATCGATCCGCAGTCCGTTAGGCGCGATCAGGTGCGCCAGCATCGGCCCGAGCGTCGATTTGTCGGCGCCGAGCACGTTGAGGTCGCGCACCCGTCCCAGCACGGTCACGACATCCATGTTGAGGTCGGCGACGATGTCGCCGTCGCGCATCGTCGGATGCTCGGCGAACCACTGGGAGCCGAGCAGTCCGGCCTCTTCAGCAGTCACGAACACGAACACCAGCGACCGGCGCATCGGTGGTGCGTGCGCTGCCGCGCGTGCGACGGCGAGCAGCGTCGACACGCCCGACGCGTTGTCTACGGCGCCGTTGTAAATCGAGTCTCCGTCCACCTTGGGACCGATGCCGAAGTGATCCCAGTGCGCGCTGAGCGCCACGTACTGGTGTGCGAGCGATTTGCCGCGTCCGCGGATCACGCCGACGACGTTCTTGCTCTCGAGATGCTGCACGGTGCTCTTGAAGGCGACATCGAGCGTAATGCCGGTGTTCACCGGGCGAAACGCTCGCGTGTCCGCCTGCCTGCGCAGCGCCGCCAGGTCGAGGCCGGCGTGGGCGAGCAGCGCCGTGGCGGCCGAGTCGGTGATCCAGCCCCGAAAGCCTAACGGAGGCGGCGCCGACGCATCGCGCGGCAGCATCCGCTGCGGGGTCGCCCACGACGCGATCACCGTGTGCCACGGATAGCTCGCCGTGGCCGTCGTGTGCACGACGAGTGCGCCAACCGCCCCACGCCGCTCCGCTTCCTCGAACTTGTACGTCCACCGCCCATAGTAGGTCATGGCCTTTCCGCCGAACAACGTGGGCTCTTTCGCCGTGGCGGGCGGGTCGTTCACCAGCACGAGCAGGATCTTGCCTTTGACATCCACGTCCTTGAAGTCGTCCCACTTGTATTCGGGCGACGTGACGCCGTATCCGGCGAACACGATTTCGGCGTGCGCGGCGCTCGACGGGACGGCGGACCCGGCCCAGATGACGACGTCATCGGGAAATCGGAGTTGTCCCGCGGCTTTGCCGGACGCCGTCACGCGCATCGACGACGAGTCGACAGTGACGACGTCGATCGGGACACGTTGAAAGTAGGATCCGTTCACCGCGGGCTCGATCCCGGCTGACCGCAGCTGCGACGCGATGTACGCGGTGGCCAGCTCGCCGCCTCGCGTGGCCGGCGCGCGGCCCTCGAGCAGATCGGATGCGAGGAAGCGGAGATCGCCGTCGATCTCGTTGGGCGTGATCCGTTGGGCGGCGGCCGGGGCGGCGGCGGCAATGGCAAGCGCGAAGGCAGCGACGAAGCGCATGAGACGTGAATCCAGAGAGTTGTGCATCAACGTGGAGAGCATCGTGAGCGACGAGACCGAACAGCAAGCAGATCCCCCGGCAGCGGGAGAGCGGAACGGCGTGCAGGTCGTCATCCTGGCAGCCGTGCTCATTGCACTCGGCGTCTTCTTCGTGCGGCGCGCACTGTAGATCAGTCGGATTTCCCGTCGCCCTCGAGCTCGGCCACGGCGAAGCCGACTTTTTTGAGCAGGCGACGGAGCTGGTTCTGCTCGTCGGGGGGAAGCGTGTCGAACAATTCGGCGATGTAGCGGGCGTGTGACGGGAAGATCTCGTCGATGAACGCCCTGCCCTTGGCGGTGAGCGCGGCGTACACCACTCGGCGGTCGCCGTGCCGCCGCTCGCGGCGCACGAGGCCGCGCCGTTCGAGCTGGTCCACCACATAGGTGATGTTGCCCGCGGTGACGAGCAGCAGCGATCCCACTCTGCCTAACGGAAGCGCGCCCTTGTGATACAGGGCCTCCATCACCGCGAACTGTCCCAGCGTTAGGCGGTGGCGGCTGACGTCGCGCGACACGGCGCGCACGATCGTGTGGTAGGCGCGCGCCAGCACGATCCACGTGCGCAGCGCCGGATCCTCGGCATTCCTCGTCTGAATGACCCGCGGGGCGCTGGTGACGCCGGACGGCGGGTGCGCGCGCGGCGGAGTGCCGGCGGCCTGGGACGGAGCGATTTTCGACACGACGCTACGATGCCCTGCCGCCGCCCGCTTGGGAAGTGATGCGACGTCAGACGCCGCGGCGAGCCCGCTCCAGCACCTTGGCCGTGATGATCAACCGGTCCGGCGCCGGACCCACATAACGCACCGGCCAACACGTCGTGAGCGTCAGCGTCGGTTCCACCGTCGCGAACAACGCGGGCTTGCCGCGTTCCACGATGCGACGCGCCACGATGACCCACGTCGTCCGTCCACCGTACGTCTCGGTGACGATCGTATCGCCGAGCGACAGTTTGTCCAGCGCGTGAAACTGCCGGTCACGGTGCGCGGAGATTACCGCGTTGCCGGGCTCGCCGGGCAGCGCGCTCTGCGGAAGATGACCGGGCGCGATCGCGAGCTGCGCGTCGCCAACGCCTTCGATGAACACTTCGTCGAGGTCGATCGACGGAATATCGATTCGCCCAACGGGCTCACCGCGCGCGAAGCTGCGGTGAGAAACGTCGCTGTCGGGCGTGCCCAGCGAGCCGTTCGCTTCGACGGCGGTCCACGACGCGCGCACGTGGCGGCGCGCGATGGCGCTGGCGCCGTACGCATAACCCACGGCGAGCAGCAAGCACGCGCCGGCGAGGATGAAGAAGACTCCGAAGAAACGTCGCATGTCAGCGTCGGACCAGTACAACACCAACGAGTAGCGTACCTACACCAGCGAGTGCCAATGCCGGAAGCGTTGAATCGGTTTGCGGAGCCGACGCGCCGTCTCTGAAAACGGTGTCTCCGGCGGTGGAGGTGTCGGCGGAATGTACAGCGGAGCCGCCGCGGACGCGCGCCGTGGTGCCTTTCTCGGTCGGCGTGACCGAATTGGACGACGAGTCGAAGAATGTCGAATCGAAAGAGCCGAGCGACGAATCGACGTGTGTTCCGGCCGGCATCGCTGTGGGAGCGTGCGAGTTGTCCGTTAGCCGCGTGTGCGGAGCCGGAAGGTGCGCCGGCACCAGCGCGGCGGTGAACTGCGCAGCGGCGGCGGTTGGAGCAGTTGCGAGTGCGACGATCGTGGCGACGGCAGCCCAGGTTCTCACAAAGATTCCTCCGGTCACGTTTCGATGCTGGCCGGGTGACGGACCGGGCATTTCCGGTGCCATGTCTGGACGAGTTGACGCACGCGGTTCGGTCGATCTGACGGTCGACCGCTGCGCCTTACGGACCGGCGACGGACGCGCTGTCCCGAAGCCCGAACGCACGCGCGATCACAGCGCCCATGTGCGCCATCGTGAGCTGCGGTTCGCTGTCGAGAATCCAGCGTTGGTCCTTGTTGTCCTTGGTGAACACGCAAGCGACCACGCGCGACCGGAGATAGAAGAGCGAGCACTCCGTGCGCGCGTCATCGACCGCGCCCGTCTTGTGCGCCGCGCGCACGCCATCCAGCTCGCGCTGCAGCAGCGTGTTGTCCTCGTTGTGCTCGAGAATGTCGAGCATCGACGAGTCGGCCGACGGATTCACGGCTTTGCCCTGCGCCAGCAGCACGAACAGGTGCGCCATTTCGTTAGGCGTGGACACGCCCAACCCGTACTTGGCCGAGCTGTCCATGGCCACGCTGGAGATGCGCAGGAACGTCTTCGAGTGCACCTTCGTGTGCATCAGGCCGAGCGATTCCATCTTCGCCCACACGCGGCGGATGATGATGCGGTCGAGCAGGAGGTTGGTGGCCGTGTTGTCGCTTTCGGTGGCCATGAGCCAGGCCGCGTCGTGCACGGTGAGGGTCGCTCCGTCGTGCATGAACTGCAGCGATCCCGACCCCGGCACCTTGTCGATGTCGAGCAGCGTGAGCGGGTCATCGAGCGAGATTTTTTTCTGCGCGGCCAGATCGTAGAGCGTGACGAGGATCGGGACTTTGATCAGGCTCGCGGTGGGAAACGTTTCATCGCCGCGGCGCGAGAGTGTGTCTCCGGTATCGAGGTCGATGATGCTGTAGCCGACGACACCGTGGTGTGCGTCGGCGAGCGAATCGAGCGTGTGGCGAAGCAGTGCGGTGTCGGCGCGAACCGGGGAGAGTTGTCCACCGGCGCCCTGTCCGCGCGCGCAGGCAGGAAGGAGCAGCAGGAAAGCCAGCGCCGCGCCGCGCGTCCACCGCGGCAAGGCGAGGCCGTCAGCCATCAGGAAATTCGCCTGCCTTCTTGGTCACGAGCAGCTCGCGCTCGCCCGTCTTCTTGTCGTAGACAGCCAGCACCTTCACCGTCTCGCCTTCGTACGCGTCGAAGGACTTGCTCGTGCCCTTGGGGACGGCGATCTCGTGCCCATCCTCGAAGCGCAGAATGACGGCCGGATGCTCATTGTTCGTGTAGTGCTTGCGGAGCTTTTTTGGTGGCGTCGGCATAAGAGTGGTTGGGGAGAGGGACCAAACTACTGTCACGCGTGCAGCCTCACAATAGAGAGAGGCACACGTGGTACCGATTCAGTTTTGGGGCGCCGTTCCCTCATGGCTTGCATCTACGCTCATGAAGACGCGGACACGCAGGACACAACGGACAAAGCACTGACAACAAACCAACGTTGGTGTTGCTGGTGTCGTGTCCGTTGTGTCCTGTTTTGTCCGCGTCTTCATGAGCGTAGCGCTCTGCCCCTCCGGCCTGCAACGAGTCTCATCCGGGTACCGGACCAAACTGTACCTCTACCGCACACGTGTGCGCGCCCGGCGCATCATCGCTCGCCGAGCAATGGACCGATGCGGCGCGCACTCGGATGATGCGGGACGCCGTCTCGCGGTCGCGTATTCTCGCGAGCGCAACGGCGGAGGGGTCGTGAAGTACGATGACTGGGAGCGCGGCGTGCCGGTCGACATCCGCACGGATCCCATCTGGTCGCTGCGCGTCTATCGCGCGGCGCTCTACGTGGCCGAGCTGGCGTCGCATGACGCGCGGCGGCTGGTGGCGAATCCTGTCACGGAAGGAATCGCGGGACGGCTGGTCGCGGCAACGGCGTCCATCGGCGCCCAGATCGCGGCAGGGTACAGCCGCATGTCCAGGAACGATCGCGTGCCTGCGTACGAGCTGGCGCTCGGCGCGGCGCGGGAAGCGCGCGACTGGTACCTGCGCGCGCGCATCGAGCTCGGCGAAAACGCGGTCAATTCGCGCATCGCGACGCTCACGGCAGTGGCGAAAGTGCTGGTGGTGCTCATCGACCGCAGCCGCGCGGCGCAGCTGCACTGATTCGGGCGCGCCTTACGTGACCACCGAGTTCTTGCCGGCGAACCGCTGCCAGGCGCCGCTCTCGAGGATGGATTCCATTGCCTGCACCGCGTCGTCGATCTCGCGGTCGTCGGTATAGAAGTGGGGCGCGACGCGGATGCCGGCCTCGGGACGATAGTCGACGAGAATGTCGCGGGCGAGCAGCGCCTGCGCCACCGCGTATCCGTTAGGCACATCGAAGGCCACGGTACCGCCGCGCCGCGCCGGGTCGCGCGGGGCGTTGACGCGCCATCCGTGCGCGTCGGCAAGCGACACGAGCCGCGCGGTCTGTCGGACGCTCTTGGCGCGAATGGCCTCGATGCCCGCCTGACGCACGATCCGCGGACCTTCGAGTGCCGCGTACAACGCCGGAATCACGGGCGTCCCGTTGAGCCACCGGCCCGCACCGTGGCCGTACTCCATCTCGAGCTCGAACGCGAATGGGCGCGCGTGCGCCTGCCAGCCGGTGAGCGCCGGCTCGAGCGTGTCGCGTACGGGCGGCGACACATACAGGAACGCGCCGCCGGGTCCGCCGCACAGCCACTTGAGCACCCCGCCGGTGAGAAAATCGACGCCGCTCGCGCGCACGTCCACGGGCATCACGCCAACGGAGTGGAAAGCGTCGAGCGACACCAGCGCTCCCGCATCGTGCGCGCGGCGACAGACGGCCTCCACGTCCAGGATGTACGCGGAGCGGAAGAGCACGTGTGACACGGCCACCAGGCGTGTGCGCTCGTCGATCGCCGCCAGCACCCGCTCGACGTCGATGGCGATGCCGTCATCGCTGGGCACGCTCACGATGCGCGCGCCTAACCGGGCCGCGAGCTGATCGTACACGTAGCGCACCGACGGAAAGTCGAGCCCCGTCATGACGATCGTGTCGCGCGGCGGCGTGTAGTCGAGCGCCGACAGCACGGCGGCCTGGGCGAGCGTCACGTTCGGGAACATCGCCACCTCGCCCGGTCCCGCGCCTAACAACGGCGCGATCTCGTCGCCGACGGTGAGCGGCATGCTCCACCATCGGTCGGCCCAGGCGCGCACGCCGCGCTCGTTCCACGATGCGGCGTACTCGGCCAGCCGGTCCGGCACCGCGCGAGGCATCGCGCCGAGCGAGTTGGACACGAGATACGTGACCCGATCGACGATCGGGAATTCGGCGCGGTAGGCGAGCAGCGAATCATTCATGGCGTGGGCACCGGCGGCGCGGCGCGGCGATACGGGGCAGTGATGACGAACAGGCACGCCGCGACGACGATCACCGCCAGCACGACGAGCATCTGGTGTACCGGCGAGTGCCAGAGGATCCAGGCGAGCACGGCGATGGCGACGTACGGAACGGCGCGGCCGCCCGGCATCCGAAAGGGCACGCCTGCCTGCCGTACATCCCGGCGTCGCAGCTGAATCGTGGCCGCGCAGCACACGAGATAGAGCGTGATCACCGAGACGTTCGCCAGCACGGCAAGCGCGACGAACCCGTTCGTCGCCGCCAGGCAACCGATAATGGTGCTCTGGACGACGATCGCCACGTACGGCGTGCGGAATTCCGGGTGGACGCGGGCTAACGACTGGGAGAAGAACGGCACGAAGCCATCGCGCCCGAGCGCGTAGAGCGCGCGCGGCGTGGCGAGCGTCATGCCGCTCACGTTGCCGAACATCGACAGCACCGCCGCCACAGCGATGATGGATGCGCCTAACGGGCCGGCGATGCGCGCCGCGGCCGCCGACAACGGCGCCGCGCTCGCCGCTGCCAGGGCGCCGGCGCCGAGCACGCGCTGCGCGACGACCTGCACCGCGATGTAGAGCAGCATGACGGTGATCATCGCGATGGCCAGGCCTCGCGGCACCGTGCGCGCGGGATCGCGCACCTCGCCGCTCGGGACGAGCGCGCTCTCCGAACCCGCAAACGCGAAGATGAGAATGGCGACCGTGCCTCCGAGGTCGCCTCCCATCCGAGCCGCCGGCGCCGGCGCCGCCGCATGCCCGACGAGCGCGCCGGCCAGCACGAACGCGAACAGCGGCAGAAGCTTGACCACCGCCATGAGCTCCACCAGTCGCGCGCCGCCGCGCACGCCGCGCACGTTCACCGTGGTGATGAGCAGCAGCACCGCCACGAGCAGCAGCCCGCGCGGAACCGGTTGCGACAACGCCGGCCATAGCACCGCCGCGGAACCGGCGAGCGCGCTCATCACCGCCGACATCGCGAACACCGCCATCACCCACAACAGCACACCGCTCAAGAAGCCGACGAAGGGACCGAAGGCCAACGAGACGTAGGCGTAAGGCCCACCGGTGAGCGACACGCGGCTGCCGGCTTCGGCAAAGCAGATGAGGACGAGACTCATCGCCGCGGCGCAGATGACGTACGCCACCGGCGCGCGTTCACCCAACGCAGCAGCGGCCGCGGCCGGCAGCACGAAGATGCCGCCGCCGATCATGATGTTGAACGTCGTGGCGGCGAGACCGGTGACGCCGATCGCGCGGACGAGCGTGTGCTCGCCTCCGGTCCGGGATGCGCTCATGGTCGCTCAATGTAGGGCGGGTGGGCGGCGCGCGCACGGGCCGCCGCGTCCGCCACGCGCGAGGCGGCTGGTCGTGTACGCGGTAGCGCGGTGCCGCGGCGCGTGCCTTGCGTTGGCGACAGGTGCGGCGTGCAGAGACGTCGCGCGTCACCCAGTCCGCGTCGAACGCGACGCGGAGCGTACCATCACACACAGGACACGCGCCATGCTTCGGACAGGGCTCGTTGTCGCGGCCGCGGCCGCGATCGTCGCCGGCGTTTCTCCGTTAGGCGCTCAGAGCGTCGCCGCTTCCCCGGCGCCCTCGGGCCCAACGGCCGCCGCTGCTTCTCTCGCGCCCCGGCTCGCCGAGGAGCCGGCGGACGCGCCGACCCTCAGCAACTCCGCGTTTGCGCTCTCCAATGGCGAGAAGTTGATGGTGTTGGGCGGTGCGGCGCTCATCACCGGCGCGATCATCGGCGACACGCCGGGGACGATCATCATGATCGGCGGCGGCGCCGTCCTGCTCTATGGGCTCTATCTGCAGTTGGGCCGGCCGCATTCCGGTACCCCGTCCGAGATCGGATACTCGATCCGGTTCTGACGCGGCGCGCCGCATGATCCGGCAGCGGACGCGCGATCGCCGCACGGGACGCGCGCGCGTCCGGCACGGCGCAGGCTGGAACCATCCCTGTGCCGCGCGTTTATTTGTCGGTGGCAGGTCATCATGATCATGCGGCGAACCGACGGCCCGCGGCGAGGCCCGGCAACGCGCCGGGGCAGCGAATCGTCTGTCGTGCAGCGACGCGGCTCGTCCGCGCACCGCACCACCGCCTCCCGAAGGAGTCCCAACGGAATGTCGAACGTGCCCGCCCGCACCGCGCTCGTGTTAGGCGGCGGCGGATTGAAGGGATTCGCCCACATCGGCGTGATCCGCGCCCTCGAGGAGCGCGGCATCCGGCCGAGCGTGATCGCGGGCACGAGCATCGGCGCGCTCATCGGCGCGGCCTACGCCGGGGGCATGAGCGTGAGCGAGATGACGGCGCGCGCAGTGTCGCTCAGACGACGCGACCTGTTCCGCATCAATCATGTGGGCATGCTGTTCGAGCGCATGCGCAGCCCGTCGCTCTATCTCGAAGAACCGTTGCGCGATTTGTGCGCGGCCGTCTCGCCGCCAGGAACGTTCGCCGACCTCGAGACACCGGTGCTCGTGAACACCGTCGACGTGGAGCGCGGCACGCGCCTCGTGTGGGGACTTCCCGGCCTGCAGGACGTTCCGGTCGTGGACGCCGTGTACGCGTCGTGTGCCCTGCCCGGCTTCTTTCCGCCCGGGTACGTCGGCACGCGCACGTGCATCGACGGCGGCACCATCGACAACCTGCCGATTTCCATTGCCGCACTCGGCGCCGACGCGGTGATCGCGGTGGACGTCGGGAGCTTCGAGGTGGAGCGCCCGCGCGACATCGGGTCGCAGGGATTCGCGGCGATTTACATGCGCGCGGCAACCTTGATGATGCACGCGCTCCAGGCGCGTCCGTTAGCCGACTGGAGCGGGCCGCCGATGCTGCTGGTGCGACCCGATGTGGGACGCCATCACTGGTTCAGCTTCACCCACGGCGGCGAGATCGTGCAGGCCGGCTATGAGGCGGCGCGCACCGCGCTGGATCTGGCGGGGGATGCGCTGTGCACCGGCAGCGGCGTCTATCCTCGCAGCGTCGTGTCCGTTCACGTGAACCGCGACCGGTGCATCGGATGCGGGATGTGCGTCGCCCTCGCGCCCCGCGTGATGGCACTGGACGCGGAGCGCAAGGCGGTGGTCACGGCGACACCGCTGCAATGGTCGCCGGCGGATGGCGACTTCGTGCAGCACTGCCCAACGGAAGCGATCACCGTGCAAACGCTCGATGGGACGCGTCGCACGACGCGCCCCATGAGCGAGCCGACGCTCGACACCGGCCAGACGCCGGCGGTCAAGCGGCGCTGATTCGATCAATAATCCGGCGGGAAGTCGAAGACCGGCGGCGCGACGCGGGGTCCGACCTCGATCGTGATCTGCTGATGCGCCGCGAGCACGATGGCGCGGGGGTCGCCGAAGTAGCGAGCGCCATCGACGTACACCGTCACGGCGCCTTGATTGCCGGCCACGTTGCCCGACGTGAGCGGCTCGCCCCAGATGTCGAAGTACTCGCCTAACGTAAACGTGTGGCCCGTCACCGACGGCTCGATGTGGATGATCCCCGTCCGGTCGTGCGAGTGCAGCCAGTAGAAGCAGGTGCCGGCGATCGCCAGGCTGTCGCCCTCGACGACGGCGTTCTTGATGCCTACGCCTAACGGCAACGCGATCTGCTGGCCGTTCACGATCAGGCTCAGGTGCGCGTGATAGTGCTCGGCGTCGGCGCCCGTGCCGCACGGGATCGTGTCCACCGGATCCCCCTGGCCGCCGCTCGCGGTGCTTCCGTTGGGAAAGGTGACGGCGCCCACCAGACCGCCTTCGTTCAGCTGGATCGGCGTGGGCGGTTGGACGGTGACCACCGCCGTGCCCGAGACGCCGCTGACCGTGGCGGTGACCGTGTCGGTCGACGACAGCAGCGTGTTCACGAGGCCGGCGGACGAGACGCTGACCGCGTCGGTGTCGCTCACGGTCCACGTGATCGACGGATTTGTGATTGGATTGCCTTGCCCGTCCTTCGCGGTCGCGGTGAGCGACACGCTGTCGCCGGCGACGACCGTCGATGTCGCCGGAGTCACCGTCACGGTCGACGCTTGCTGTCCACCGCCCGTCGGACTGTTGCTACTGCAGGCCGCGACGCCCAACGCAGCGCACGCGGCGACGACACCGCGCGCGATCCAACTGCCGTTCGTGTGCATGAGTCCGGCTCCGGAGAATGGAAACGGCCGCCACATCTCGTTCCACTCCCGATGTGGCCGCCCGATGGGCTATCGCACGGCGCGTGCCGAGGAAATGCGGCCTCACTCCACCACGTCGACGTCCCGGAACGCGGTGCCGTGAGCACCCGGCGTTTGCACGGTCACCTCGATCCGATAGTGGCCGGGCGGCAAGTCCGCGACGCCGAAGCGGAGGGAATGCGCCACCGTCGCGTCGGACTGGGCATCCTCCCAGGATACGGCCGGGCCCGCTTGCGACCGGCCAAGGCCGAACGCGTGGCCGAGGCGGCCGAAAAAGCCGGCGGCCTTCGTTAGGCGGACGGTGGTGCGGATCGGTACGCCGGGGGGAGGACGCAAATAGCTCTCCCAGTAGAGCGCGAGGGTGTCGCGCGCCGTGACGCGCAGCGTGGGCATGGCCACGCGCGCGGCGCTGTCGGGCGTGGCCGGCGCGAACGCGGCGCCCGCGCGTCCCACGAGCAGGTCCGAGATCGCAGCCGACGCCGGCAGCGGGGCGAGCCCGGCGCGCCAGCGGGCGGCCCGATGCCCAACGGAATCGAAGACCTCGACCGCAGCGAGCGCCGCGCGCGCCGGTGCATCGAGCACGATGTCTCCCGTCGGAGCGCCCTGCGTTCGCCCGATCGCCAGCGTGCTCTCCGGTGCGAGGCCCGAGGACAGCGACGCTGCCGCCACGAACGCCGTGCTGCCGCTGTCGAGCAGCACTCCGGCGTCGTACACGGCGACCACGACCATGCTGTCGCCGGGTCGGCGAAAGCGCGCGATCTGAACCGGAAGCGTGTCGATCATGCGCAGCCAACCGGGCGCGTAGCGCATGATCGCGGCGCGGTCTTCCGTTAGTCGCCAGTCGCCGGGGTTGGCGGCGAACGGCGACTCGAGCGCGTGCGGATCGGGCACGAGGCTGAAGCTGGGCCGCGGCTCGTCGCCGATGATGCGCGGATCGGGGAACGCGGCTGGGTCGATCGGTGTGTCTTCGCGCGCCCACTGATCGGGCCAGCCGTAGCGCAGCGCGGTCTTCTCGCTGTCCCATCGCCAGAACGAGTACTGCGCGTTGGCAGTGCCCTCCAGCATCTTTGTCAGCGTGCGCCGCGAGAAGAACTCATCGCGCGCCGCATCGGGGCGCCAGGTGAGCAGGGGCGCGGCCAGCCAGAAGACCCGCTCGCTCGTCGCCGCGCGTGCGTCGCAGGAGGGCCGATCCCGCGCCGCCTCGAGGTTCGTGCCCTGTGGCAGCCAATCGTGCACATCCAGCCACTGGCATCGAAGCGTGTCCGGCATTTCGGCGAGCGCGGTGTCGAAGGCAGCCGAGCTCGCGGCTTCGTCTCCGGCGCGGTGCCAGGCAAACGCGCGGAGCGCCGCGCACCACCATGGTGTGGCCGCACAGTGGGCGAGCGCCCGTGCGGCGCCGGCGGCATCGCCGGCTTCGACTGCGTACCGCACGCGCTGGCCCGCGATGTAGTCGCTGGCCGAATCGATCGCGCCTAACGAGTCGAGCGACGAGCGCAGCTGCCGGCGCGCGAGCGCCACGCGCGGCCGCTCGGCCGGCAGCGGCGAATCAGCGTTGTCGTCCCAGTAGCAGATGTCGCCGATCGTGACGTCGCATCCGTCGCCCCGGGCCGGCACGCGGGGAAGCAGGGCGCGGCGCAGCATCTCGAAGTCGCGTTGGACATGTCGGGCTTTGCGCTCGGGCGTCGGCCCGAGGTTCTGCGCCGGCACCGGAGTGCATGCACACGCCAAGGCCACGGCGACGAGCGACAGCACGGCGCGCCGGTGTGCCGGCGCGCACCGTCGCCCAACGCCGGACCGTGATGGACGGGCGTCGAAGCGGCCCGCCCGCGGACTGGCCGCGCGAGGGGGCATGCCTCCACGCTACCCGCGACTGGCTTCCGGAGCAATGGCGCCCGATCATGACCAGTGGACCGTTGCCGATACTGCATTCAGGAAGAGCGGTCGCGTACAGGTTTTCCCTAACCGGGAAAGTGTCCTGGCGCTGTATGGTGAGGTATTACTCGACATCGACCCGCCGCAACGCGGGCCGGTCGTTGAACGCGGAACCCACTCGAGGAGGCAGGATGCGCCTGACACGTTCGATCTGTGCCGTGACGTTGATCGCCGCAGCCGCCTGCTCCGGCGGCCTGACGGCGCCGCCCAACGGGCTTCCGGTGGACCTGTCCTTCGTCGAATCAGACGTGCAGACGCCATCCATTACCAGCGGCGCCGACAGCGTGATCGCGATCGTCAGCGAGCCGACCCAGTTCACGTGCGAGGACGGTCCGCCAACCGCGGCGGCCGGCATCCGGGGGAGCGAGCTCGTCGTCACGGTATCGGCGCAGGTCGTCCGTACGACCTGCGGGCCTGTTGCCGCTTTCGCCGCCGTTGTGCCGTTGCCGATCCGTCTCGTCGTCCACGCGGTTCCCGCCGGCACGGACTCGGCCCGCGTCGTGCTCAGGCGAATCAGCGGAGGCAACGCGGCATATATCGAACTGGGATCCGGCCCGATCACGGTGCAGTAGTCGCGCCGCCCGGGGAGGCCTAACGCAGCGCCGCCGTCGTTGTGGTGGGGCGCCGCTGCCCGGCGCGGGGTCGGCTGCCCGCGTACGCTGCCATCGGCGAGGAGGAAAACCCATGCGTCTCACTCGTTGGATCTGCGGCCTGACGGTCGCCGCGGCGTCCGGGTGTTCGAGCAGCCTCACGGCTCCGCCTAACGGCCTGCCGGCACGAGTGTCGTTGGTGGCGTTCTCCAACGACGGGTTGCCATCCGTCGCCGCAGCGGGCGATAGCGTCGCCGTAGTGGCCGCGAACCCGAACAATCCCTGCGCGTCGCATCCGACGGTCGTGGCCGGTCTTCGCTCCGGAAGCCTGATCATGACGCTCAGCACCGCGATCGCGACGCGGCCGTGCCCGGTGCTCGCCATCCCCACGGCGTTCTCGGTGACGGTGCACGATGTGCCGAGCGGCACGCGCGCGGCCCGCCTCGCATTGCGCACGGTGAACGCGGGCAAAACGGAAGAATCGACGCTCGCCTCGACCACCATCACGCTTCCGTGAGCTGGGTCGCCGGGCGGCGGAAATTTCTACGCCGTCGTGACCGTGACGCGATGACGGACCGGCACCGAACACGAGCTGGCGACGTAGCACATCTCGTGCGCCGGCTCGTGCAGCTGCCATGCTAACGCAGCATCGGAGTCGGCCGCGATCGTCACGCGCGGATGCAGCATCACCTCGACGAAACGCCCGCCGCCCTTCCCGTCGAACTCGAGCGTCGCGCGGGCCTCATCCTCGTAGGCCAGCACGCGCACGCCGGACCGTGCGCACAACGCCAGGTACGACAGCATATGGCACGAGGAGAGCGCGACGAGAAACAAGTCCTCTGGGTTAGGCAACGCCGCATCGCCGCGAAACATCGCATCGGCCGAGCCGACGAGATCGGGCTTCCCGTCAATACGCACGCGATACTGCCGGCCGTAGCGCTCGTACGACGCCGTGCCCTCCCCGCCCGAGTCCTCCCAGGTAAGGCGAGCCGCGTATTCGTGCGTTTCCCCCGACATCGCGTGCGTGGACGGCGCGACTCAGTCCGTCATTGCGAGGACGAGCTCGGCGCGAACAGAATATCGGCGAGCATCCGCTGCATCCGCGCGATCTCGGTGGTCTGATCCGCGTTGATGCCCGTGGCCAGCTTGAACACGATCAGGTCCTGCGCCGCCCCGTTAGTCGCGAACAGATCCTGAACCATCGACACCGCGCCGTGGTGGTGCTGGATCATGAACTGCAGAAACAGCCGGTCGAAGTCCTGGCCGTGCGCCGCGTTCAATTCCTTCATCTGCTCCGGCGTGAGCATCCCGGGCATCACCATCGGCATCCGCATGCCGTTCATGTCCATCATGACGGTGCCCGACGAATCCGGCTGCGGTACCGGTTGATTCCGATCGCGCAGCCACGTCTGCATGAGGTGAATCTCGTCACGCTGCGAGTTGATGATGCGCGAGCACAGCGTGAGCACGGCCGGGCTGGCCCCGTGCGTCGGCGCCCAACCCGCCATCACGATCGCCTGCGCATGATGCGGAATCATGCCGCTCATGAACTTGATGTCCGCGTCCGTATACGGGTACCGCGCGCTGTCGGCTCGCGCTTCGGCAATCGCGGATGCCTCGCTCGAATCCGGCGCGGCTGCCTGCGCAGCTGCGCCGCTGACACCGATCACCATGATGAACGCCGAAGCGAGCACAGCCGAGGCTGGGTGCAATGACCGCATAATCCTTCACTCTCGCAGAAGAAGCTGATCGTGTCGGCGAATCTAGCGCGCCTGCGTACGAACGACCAGTTTTCGTCGGCCGTTCGCACGGCTGAGCCCGCAACGATTTCGTTTCGCTTTCCACCCCTACCGCCATGCGCGAACCGGTCGTCCCAGTCCACCGCAACAATGCCCGCACCATTCGCCGGCTGCTGCCCCGCACCGCACGAACCGCCGCCGCGCTGTTCGCATTGGCGGTCGTCGCGCCGGCCGCCGGAGCACAAGGGCCGCTCGGCGGTTTTGACGCGTACGTGGCCAAGGCGGTGAAGGATTGGAACGTCCCCGGTCTCGCCATCGCGGTCGTGAAAGACGACTCGGTGGTGTTCGCGAAAGGCTACGGCGTACGCACGATAGGCACCGCGAATCGTGTCGACACGCATACGCTGTTCGCCAATGCATCGACGACCAAAGCGTTCACGTCGATGGCGATCGCGATGCTTGAAGACAGCGGAACGGTTCGGCTCGACGCTCCGGTGACCACCTATCTGCCGTGGTTCCAGCTGTACGATCCATACGTCACGCGCGAGGTGACCGTGCGCGATCTGCTCACCCATCGCACCGGTCTCCCGGAGGCAGATTTTCTGTGGTACGGCACGACCCTGGACCTGCCCGAAATCGTTAGGCGGCTGCGCTGGGTGAAGCCGGAAACGAGCCTGCGCACACATTTCACCTACCAGAACGACACCTATGCGACGGCGGGACTGATCCAGGAGCAGGTGACGCACGAGTCATGGGGACAGTTCGACGCGCAGCGGATCTTCGACCCGCTCGGCATGCACGAGACGTACACCAATCCCGTCGCTGCATCAGCCCAGGCGAACATCGCGACGCCGCATTATCTCGTGAACGACACCGTGCGCGCGATTCCGCGCCTCGCGATCGACGGCATCGGGCCCGCCGGCGGCATGTTCTCGAGCGTCAGCGACATGGCCAAGTGGATGAAGTTCTTGCTCGACAGCGGCCGCGTCGGCGGCAGGCGCCTCGTCGACAGCGCGTCGTTCAACGAGATGTTCCGTCCGCAAATGATGGTGGGATCCGATCAGTTCTATCCGACCGAGCGTCTCACGCACCCGCATCTCACGGCATACGGACTCGGCTGGTTCGTCGAGGATTATCGCGGCGAGTACGTCGTGTTCCACACCGGAAGCATCGACGGCTACGTGGCGATCGTCGGGCTCATTCCCGATCGCAAGTTAGGCGTGGTGGTGTTCGCGAACATTGACCATACCGAAGTGCGCCACGCGCTCATGTACACCGTGTTCGACCGATACCTGGGCGGCGCGACGCACGATTGGAGCAAGGAAATGCTGGCGATGTACACGGACCTCGACCGCAAGCAGCACGAGCAGGAGCGGGCGGCGCTCGCGACGCGTGTGTTGGGCACCAAACCGTCGCTGCCGCTCGAACGATACGCCGGCACGTACACCGACAGCCTCTACGGAACGGCGCGCGTGCGCGTGGAGCACGGCGCGCTGGTCCTGGAAACGGTGCCACTGCTCCAAGCGGATCTCGAGCCGTGGAACTACGACACGTTCATGGCGCACTACCGCAATCGTTGGTTGGGCCAGACCCTCGTCACGTTCGCGCTGACACAGGACGGCAACGTCGCGTCGATCGACCTGGGCAGCGGCGAGGTGCTGGCGCGCGCGCCGTAGCCTCGAGGGTCTACCTCGGCGCGCCGTGTCGCATTAGGCTGCAATCATGGACTCGATTCTTCCGAGCGGGAGCGATTCGGGCGTCGCGTTCTTCGCCACCGCCATTGGCCAATGCGGTATCGCCTGGACTGGCATGGCCGTGACAGGCGTGCAATTGCCTGAACGGACGCCTGCCGCGACGCGCGCACGCCTGTCCAAGCGGTTTCCCGCCGCGGCCGAGTCCGCTCCGCCCGGATTCGTGCGCTCCGCGATCGACGACATCATCACGCTGCTCGATGGGGGGCGGACCGATCTGTCCGGCGTTCCGTTGGACATGCGCCGTGTGCCGGATTTCAACCGCCGCGTGTACGAGATCGCGCGGACGGTCGCGCCGGGTTCGACCATTACGTACGGCGAACTGGCGGCCCGACTCGGCGACCCCGGCGCGGCGCGCGAGGTGGGCAAGGCGTTAGGCGAAAATCCGTTCCCGATCGTCGTGCCGTGTCACCGCGTGCTCGCGGCCGGAGGCCGGACGGGCGGTTTCTCGGGCGGCAGCGGCGTACCGACCAAGCTGCGGATGCTGGCGATCGAGCGGTCGCCGGGCCCGCTGTTCGAGCAACCCGCCGCGCCATGACGGCGCCGCTGGATCTTCCGGGCGACATGGGCCGCGAGTCCGCCGAGCCTAACGAGGCGTATCACCGCTGCGGCTTTCCGGACCGCCAGGAGGCAGCGGCGTTCGTCGCGGCGCTGTCGCGATTCGTCCGCGGCCCGCGCGGCGCATCGTATCGGGACGCCGACGGCGGCGTCGTCCTCTGGTCGCGCACCCGTGACGACTCGGACGGCGTCGATCTGTACCTGAGCGATGCGGCGCTTCGCGCCACCATCGACGCGTTCGGTGAGCCGCGGGTGCTCGACACGGTGCAGCGATCGGCGCTGCCCGACGAGTGCGCACTGCTCTTCGCGAGCGCATCGCCGGCGTGGGGGATGGAACAGGCCGACGAACATCTGCGCCGCGACACGAACGAGTGACGTCGCGGCTCGACGGCGCCGGCGCGGATCTCGCGTCACACCGGAAGACGGCGCTCACCGCGGCATGGCTCGACCTCGCCATGCTCAACTACCGCGTGCCGCCCGACGCGGTGCGCCGCTGCGTGCCGGCCGGCACCGAGCTCGATGAGCACGAGGGCGCCGCGTACGTCAGCGTGGTCGGGTTTCGCTTTGCGTCGACCCGGGTGTTGGGCATCCGCATCCCGGGCCACGTCGATTTCGATGAAGTGAATCTGCGCACGTACGTTAGGCACCGGGCGCCGGAGGGATGGCGGCGGGGCGTCGTGTTCATCCACGAGCTGGTGCCGCGCCGGGCCATCGCATGGACGGCGCGAGCGTGGTACAACGAGCCGTATCGCACACTGCCGATGCGCCACACCATCGCCCGGCGCGCGGACGGCTGGCCGACCGCCGCGCGGTACGAGTGGCGGCGGCGCGGACGGTGGGAAGGCCTTTCAGTGCGAACGAGCGCCGAGCCGGCACCGATCGCGGCGGATTCGGCGGAAGCATTCATCGCCGAGCATTACTGGGGGTACACGCGGCAGCGAGACGGTTCGACCATCGAATATCGCGTGGCGCATCCGCGCTGGCGCGCGGCGCCGGCGGATGATGCGCGCTTCGATGCGGACGCCCTCGCGCTCTACGGTGTTCCTTTCGACGCGCTGCTCGCCGGCCAGCCGGCGTTTGCGTTCGTAGCCGACGGATCGCCGGTCACGGTATATCGCCCGGTGCGGCTCCCGCGCACCGGCGCATCTGCCTAACGGCGTCAGCCGGCGCCGCCCGGCGCCTCTTCGGTGACGGTGTGCTGCTCCTGAACCTTGGACGCGGCGACGTCCAGCGCCTGGCGGATCTGGCCGACGTACTCGCGCATCACCCGCACCCGCAGCTGGTCGCTGCCGCCTCTGCCTAACGCGAGGATCATCCCCGACACCTGATCGGCGATGACGCCGAACTGCCCCTTGAGCTGTCCCTGGAGGGGGCCGGCAATGCGTTTGATCTGCTGCGGAATCACGCCCGTTCCACGGTGGTTCTTCACCTCGATCGCCATGCGCTCGACGTGGCCGTGCAACGTCTGCATCGTCGACTGCGCCTCATCGATCGTCTTCAGCTTCTGGATCCCTGCACCGTCCATCTTGCCCACTGCCATCGCTCACCTCGGAGTTCCGGTCGCACCGCCGGTCGTGTTGAGCAGACGATCGGCCGGCGGCGCGGGGTACTCAGTGCACGCGAATCACGACGTCGCGCGTCTCGTTGGGTGGCGTGGGTGACGGAGAATCGCCGAAGCGCAGCGTGTACGTCCCCGCTGCGGGGGCCGTGAAGGCGAAGTCGTAGATTTCGCCGGGGTCGAAGTACAATGTTGCCGGCCGTTCCGTCGCCTGGCTGGATGGCAGGTCGGCGCCGTCTTTGGCCACTTCGCGCCACGTCAACAGCGAGTCGCCGTGGCGAAGCGAAAGCTCCAACGAGCCGTCGCCGCGAATGTTGATCAAGCGCAAGCGATAGACGTGACCCGATTGGAGGTCCATCGGCGGCGGAGCGGTATCGCCGTTCATCGTCGCCGATGCGAAGGGGCCGCGGATGACGTTGGTCGTCGGGCCGCGGTCGCCGAACGCCCAGATGCGATCGCCGTCGGTGGTCAGCGTGTGCGTGCTGTCGACCACGACGAGCGCGCCGTAGAGGCCCGACGGGATCTGTTGGAACTCATTGAAGTGCGAGTGATACATGAACGTGCCTGCGCGCGGGGGCGTGAAGTGCACGGTCAGCGAATCACCGGGAGGAATGGCGCGCATCAGATTGTCGGTGGTGCCGCTCCATCCCGGCACGCCGTCGGCATAGCTGTCCTCGAGCTCGATGCCGTGCCAGTGCACGGCGGCATGGTCCACGGTCTGGTTGACGACGGTGATCGCGACCGGCTGGCCGCGTTGGAGGACGAGCGTTGGACCGGGCACCGGCATGGCGCCGCTCGAGTCGTCCGGCGATCCGCCTAACACAAACGCATAGCCGGGCGCCCGGCCGTAGACGTTCGGCTTCTCGCGCACCAGCAGGCGGATGTGTCGCTCGTCCGCGGCGACGCGCGGGCCCTGCCCGTTAGGCGCAACGTGGATGCCGAGCACCAGGCCGTACATCTGATGGGGGCGGTCGGAGGTGTGCCGCATCGCGCCCGACGAGTCCATCATGCCATGCTGATCGTCGAGCGACACGAGCGTCGAGAGATGGCCGGCGAAATGACAGTGGAAGATCCAATCACCGGGGCGCGTCGCCGCCCAGGACAGCATCATCGTCTGTCCGGGCGCGAGGATCTCGGTGACGGCCGACCTCCGTTGGGCAGCCGTGTATATCGTGTCGCGCTCCCCGTCGCCCTTCGCATCGACACGAAAATAGAATCCGTGCAGATGCATCGGATGGTCCAACGCCGTGACGTTCACGAACCGCCACCGCGCGCTGTCGCCCTGCGTCATCTCCAATCGCTCGGTGTGCGGCCAAGACAATCCGTTGATGGTCATTGTCCCGAGTCCGATGCCGGTCGGGCTCAGCGAGTCGAGCGTGAACCACCACGAGATGACGAAGATGCGATCGGCCGGCACCGAGGCCGCGCCGTCGACGACGATCACGCCATTGAGCTGCGTGCCATCGTTGACGCGCGCCACGATCGGACCGGGGGTGGTCTTGCCGGAGTAGTAGTACGTTCCCGCGGTCGTCGCGGTGAATCGGACCTCTCGCGATGCCCCCGGCGCGATGACGATGCTGTCGCGGCCGCCGCGCACCGCGCCCAAGCCGAACACCGTCATCGGAGTCTCGAGCGCATTGCGGACGGTCGCGTGCACTTCGGTGCCGACCGGGACGCGGATGAGTGGTCCGGGGTCTTGCAACGGGCCGCCAACTTCGGCGAATGCCGCGGTGGAGATGGACTTCCCGTTAGGCCCCTCGGGGAACCACGTTCCGACCCGCGCCTCGAGGGATATCGTGAGTACGCCGTTGCGCAGCCTCCCGGCCGGGCGGCGGTTGTCGTTCGATGCGATGACGGAAGAAGAATGCGGCACAGCGGCGCGCGCGTGCGCCGGGGTCCCGCAGCACGCGACGGCGGCAAGGAGGGCCAAAAACATCGGTGTCTCCGGGGCGAAGCGCCTGGTTGGAGGGGCGTCGATTGTCTGTGGAGCGGGCGAACTACGCTATTGCAACCAGTGGGATAGTCAATAGCGGCCAGCTGCGCCTCGACGGATTCGGCAGGCTGCTGGCCTTGGGTCCGGGCGGCGCCGGCGGCGAGTTAGGCGCAGGCCCGGCGGCCTGGCTTTCCTTGCGCTCGGCGAGCGCATGTGTGAAAATGTACACAGTTGTGTATTTCGTCGAACCGCCTCACCGCTCCGCAAACCCCGCCCAGTCGCCCGTCGATACCCTGAACAGGATCCCCTGATGAAGAAATGGCTCATTGCCTTCGCGGCAATCGTACTGCTCGGAACCCAAGCCGCGGCTCAGGCGACGGGTAAACTTCCGGCGCAGATGAAGGGCTTTGACGCCTACGTGCAGCACGTCATGGCGCAGTGGCAGGTGCCCGGACTCGCAGTCGCGATCGTCAAGGACGGTAAGGTGGTGCTCGCCAAAGGCTACGGCGTGCGCGAGGTGGGCAAGCCCGCTCAGGTGGACGGCGGCACCATCTTCGATATCGGCTCCAACACCAAGGCCTTCACTGCCGCGGCCCTCGGCACGCTGGTCGCCGCCGGGAAGCTCGACTGGGATGCGCACGTGGTGGATTACGTCAAGCCATTCCAGCTGAGCAGCGCTTACGTGACGCAATCGATCACGTTGCGCGATCTGCTCACGCATCGCAGCGGATATTGCGATCCCGGCATGTGGTATACATCGGACGACAGCGACGTGATCGCGCGTGTGCGCTACCAACAACCGGAGTACGGATTCCGCGCGGAATTCTGCTACAACAACATTCTGTACCTCACCGCCAGCCGATTCATTCCCGCTGTCACTGGCGAAACCTGGGACCGCTACGTCGCCGAGCATGTCTTCGCGCCGCTCGGGATGGATCACACGGTCACCACGTCGGCTCAAGTCGCGGCCGCGAGCGACGTCGCGGTGCCGCACGGCCTCTACGAAGGAAAAGTGGTGGCGATCCGCCCGTACTGGGGTCACAACATGGACATCATGTCGCCGGTAGGCGGGATCAATTCCAGCGCCGATGACATGAGCCACTGGATGCTAATGCTCCTGGCCGACGGCCGGTACGATGGGAAGACCGTGCTCGACTCGGCGACGGTCCGGGACATGGAGACGCCGCAGATGCTGATCGAGGCGACGTCGGGCGTGGGCCGCGAGATCCGCGCATGGCTTCCGGGGAGCGCCTTCTACACCTACGGTCTCGGGCTCTTCATCCAGACCTATGGAGGGCACACGCTCGTATGGCACGCCGGTGATATCGATGGGATGGCATCGGCCGTTGCGCTCGTGCCGGACGCCCAGTTAGGCGTCGTGGTGTTGTCGAACATGAACCAGAGCGACGCACGGTTCGGGATCATCCAGCGCGTGCTGAACGCCTACCTCGGGCTGCCGCCGGGAAATCTCAGCGACACGCTGCTCGCGATGACGCAGCGCGCGCAGAAGGCGGGCGAGGCCGCGGCGGCAAAGTTGGCGGCAACCCGCGACAGCACGGGCCGCGCACCGCATCCCTTGCCCGACTATGCCGGCGTCTACGAGGATCCGTTCGCCGGCGCCGTGCGGGTCAGCATGGAGGACGGACATCTCGTGCTGCGGCTCGGCAACCTCGACTTCATCGGCGATCTCGAGTACTGGCATGACAACACGTTCCGGGTCGCATGGCGTTACCAGTACTACGGAACGCAGTACGTGACGTTCGATCTCAATGAGCTCGGTCAGCCCACTCGACTTTCGATGGGACGGCAATCGGTTCACTTCGAGCGCGTGCGGGCACGGGCCGGCGGCGCAGGCGGCAGGCCAGGGGCTGGCGGATAAGGCGCGTGCCGCCCGCCACATACGCAACAGCGACCATCACGGGAAACCTGGCCTCGCGCCGAACACGGTTGCGAGCCTTACGCAAGAAAAATCTTGTGTACAGTAGAGAGCGCGCGCCGGCCGGGTTACGGCTGCAGCCGGGCGCGGATGTCGGCGAACCAGTTGTCGACCTGCACGAGTTGCCCGGTGCTCGGCCGCTCGGTGTCCGCCTGGCCCATGTACACGAACTTCCCGTCGCGCGTCACGTCGAACGCCCAGTGATAGCCGACGTATGCGAATGCCGTCGCGTCGAAGAGCGGAACGAGCCTGGTCACGCTGAACGCCGGGCCTGGCCCGATCTCGGCCGACATGAGGCGATCGCTTCCGTTGAGGAAAAAGAGCTCCTTGCCGTCGGCCGACCAGACGGGCGAGCCGCCGCCGCCGTTGGACACCTGCCAGTGTCCGGCGTCGGCGTTCGGGAATGGCCGGACGAACACTTCGTTCACTCCGGCCTCGTTCGAGACGTAGGCGACCCACCGACCGTTAGGCGACAGGGCGGGCTGCAGCTCGGTTGCCGGGGTCGCCGCGATCGGCACCACCGTTGTATCGCCTAACGCTGACAGGGCGACGATGTCGCCGTTCCCCGCGGCGCCGGTTTCCGTGCGTACCAGCAGCCACCGGCCATCCTTGGACCACGACACTTCCTGGATGGCGCGGCCGAAATGGGTGAGCCGGCGCTCCGTGCCGCCGCCGTCGGCGGCACGCGCCCATACGTCGCCGCCGCTCGCGCTGTCGCGGACGAACGCCACTTGCCGCCCGTCCGGAGACCACGTGGGGCGCCGGTCGCGTCCGCTGAACGTGAGGCGCGTGAATGGGCCGCGGTCGAGCTGCTTGACCCAGATGTCGAGGCCGGCGCCGGGCGTACTCACGCCGACGGCCACCTGGCGTCCGTTAGGCGAGAGGGCGAACGAGTTGAACGCGCCGCTCCACGACGGATCGAAGGCCGTGCTGGTTCCGTCGCGGTTGGCCTCGCGCAGTGTGACCGTGGAAGCAGATCCCGATCCAATCCCGTAGACCAGCCGTCCAGAGGTCGACCACGCCAGCTCCGGTATGTAGCCGGCCATCCGCACACCCTGCAACACGGGAATCGGCGCGCCGCGGATCGTCAGCGTCGAGAGGTCGAACGGCACGGCCATCGCCACCCCGTTAGGCTCGAAATACATCAGCTGGCCGCTGGGCAGGTACCATCCTGCCGATGCATTGTCCACCAGCCGTTTGGAACGGCCCGTCTTGAAGTCGAGCACGTGCAGACTCATCGTCACGCAGTTCGATGCGCAGACCACGAACAGGACGCCGCGCGCGTGCGGCAGCGGCGTCGCCAACATCGGTGCGAGGCCCTTGAACGCCGTGTCGGGCACCGCCACCCAGGTGGGGCCGCCTGATTCCTTCACCCGGCGCAAGCCGAGCAGACTGCCGTCGGTATAGATGAGCGTTCCGTCGTCGAGCCACGCCTCGCCGAATCCGGTTCCGGCGGAATCGGCGAGCGTGATGCTCACGCCGCCGCCGGCGCGTACTTTCTTGAGATGGCCGTCGACCACGTAGGCGATCCACTGCCCGTCCGGAGAGAATGTGGGCGAGCTCGCGCCCTCAGTGCCGGCAAGGGGCGCGGCGTCCAGCGCGTCGCGGCGCTTGACCCAGATACGGAACAGTGTGTCGCCGATGAACGCGAGGCGCGAGCCGTCGGGAGAGAGCGCTAACGGCAACGCGACGCGCTGTGGCGTCTGCAGCCGCACACTGTCGCCCAGCGAGATGTAGCGTCGCTCTACCGGGCCGTCGACGGTCCGTCCGCGCAGCGCGCTCCAGATACCGAATGCGATCGCGACGATCGCCACACCACTTGCTACCTGGAAGCGCGCGCGCCAGGCGTTGCGACCGGGTACGGCCGCCGTCGCGCGCGTGGTTACCGTTAGGCCCTGGCCTGCCAGCGCGTCGGAGAACTGCGCCGCGGTGGCAAAGCGGTCCGCCGGCAGCTTTTCGATCGCGTGCAGCACCGCGCCCTCGACTTCGGGCGGGATGGTCTTTCGCTGCAGCGTGAGGCGACGTGGCTCTTCGGTCATCACGCGGGCGATGATCGCCTGCGCGGTGGGTCCGGTGAACGGCGGCTCGCCGACGAGCATCTCGTACGCGACGCAGCCTAACGCATACACATCGCTGCGCGCATCGAGCTCGCGTTCGCCCATCGCCTGCTCGGGCGACATGTACTGCGGTGTGCCGAGCGACATGCCGGTCTCCGTCATCCGCGAGCCGGCCTTGCTCGCCGCGAGCGCAATCCCGAAATCGGCGACGAGCGCCGAGCCGTCGTGCAGCATGATGTTTTCGGGCTTGATGTCGCGATGGATGACGCCGTGACGGTGCGCGTAGTCGAGCGCCGCGGCGACCTGCGTCGCTATACGCACGGCGTCGGGAACCGGCAGCTGCTTCTCGCGCACCAGCCGGTCGCGGAGCGAGATCCCTTCGATGAACGGCATTACGTAGAACAGCATGCCGTCGGCTTCTCCCGAATCGAACAGCGGGAGAATGTGCGGGTGCTGCAAGTTCGCCGTCGTTTTGATCTCGGCCAGGAATCGCTCGGCGCCGATGACCGCCGCGAGCTCCGGCCGCAACACTTTGACCGCGACGTTGCGGTCGTGTTTGACGTCCTGGGCGAGATACACCGTGGCCATGCCGCCGGCGCCCAGCTCCCGCTCGATGACGTAGCGGTCGGCGAGGATCGCGGTTAGGCGCCCGATGTCGGTGGCCACGCAGGGAATGTCGCGCGGAGTGCCTGCGTCCGCCAGAGTGACCGCTGGTTTTACCTGGGTTGCGGTTCGAGCGCCACGTGATGCGCGGTGAGCCACGTAAAGGCGGCGAATGCGATAGCACGATTCATGGCCGCTTCCCCCGCGTCATGAGGATCGTGGTCGGCTTCCCCGGCTCGTCGACCACCATCACCGTCCGCTGCCCGTGTACTCCGTCATCAGGAATGGTCCAACCGGTGAATTTGCGGTCCGGGACCGTGCTGTCGACCGCCGCGGTGTCCAACGCTTTCGTGGAGTCATTCGAGTCCGTGAACATCTTCATGATGTTCTTGGGCGTGAGTTGCCTGGCGATCGCCGACAACTTCTTGGCGTCGACGCTCAGCGGGTGTGTGCTGGCCGGCATGTGGTGCTGATACCATGACGTCACCGAGTCGTAACTATCGCTCGTGGCAAACACCGTCGCGGTGCCGGTGTCCGCCGGTTTATCGGAGCGTGTAGAGACGCTGCTGTACGCAGTCTTGACGTCCATCGGAAAACGCGGCAGCGACGTCTGATCGAGACTGAAGTCGTCGGCGGTTTTGGTGGTCACGTTGGGACTGGGCGGCGGCGGAGGGCCGGTTGGCGCTCGACCCGTGAGCTGGTCTTGCGACAGCTGGGCGACGAAACCGGCGCTCAGCGTATCGACAGCCTTAGGCTTCTTCTTGAACTCACCCGAGTCGTACGGAGTCTCGGAGTTTCCACCGCCGTTGCCACCCTGGACATCGCTCGTGCCGCCGCCGCCGGGCGCGGCGTTTCCACCGCCGCTACTATCGGTGTCGACGGGGGTTTTGAGGTACCCGCCATTGCTCTTCGTGGTGCCGCCGCCGCTGCCGCGGGCGAAGCGACCACCGCCGCCTCCCCCAGCGCTTCCGCCCTTGCCCAACATCACACCGCCGCCGGAGCCGCCGAACATGTGCCGTTCACAATACCGCCTGCCTAACAGAAAGCCGATGATGAACGCAATGATGACGGCCAGCGTCCACAACACACGGCGCTTGCGCTCGGTCATGACACGATGTCCCGGGCTCCGGTGGTGTACGCTGCCTTAGAGGCGCGAGCAGATGGCAACCATGAGGGCCTTCGCCTTCTGGTAGTCGGCGGACGTCAGGTCCATGCCCACGAATACGTCGTGTCGGACGGCGATGAGCTGCGTGCCGTGAATCAGCGCCGCTCTGTCCCACGGACCTTTGAGCGTGGTGTCGGTTTGGAACCCCACGGTGGATACGGCGCCCGACGCCTGAGACTTGGGTGCGCCAGTCACCATCTTCATCATCCCCGACATGATCGCGCCCGTCGGGCCAGTGGGCTTCATCGTGTCCATCGGCGTGCTGGCGGGTGTGCCGAACAAACCGCTCATCATCGCCGGCCCGTGAGCGAGCGCGTTGTAACTCTTCTCGCCGTACTGCCACGAGTAACTCACGGCGTAGGTCCGCGAGCCCTGCGCGGAGGCGACGCGATACTTGCACCCGTTACCCGATGAGTCGGGCACGGGCGTAGCCGACAGCGGGCCGATCGCACCTTCCACCGCCGCGCGGGACACAAAGTCGCACGCGTTCGCTGGATGCTTGACGGGCTTTGGCGCCAGCGCGACCGCTTTCGCGCCGTCGTACGCGAGGGGATGGGCGATGCGCGGCACGATGGTCCGCGCGATCGCGTACGCGTCGCCCTTCTGTCCGCTCGCGCCGCTCACGTCGATGATGACGGTGGCCTCTCCCTTGACCACGAACAGCGCTCCGTTAGGATACCACGTCGCCTGATCCCAGGGCCCGGTGCTGTCCTGCTGCGCGACCTTGCTGCCGGCCGTCAATCCGGTCGCCTGGCTGAGCGACGATGCGCTCGTCGTGACCGTGGTCTGGGCGTTGGCCATGGTCCTGCCGCCGGTCCAGGAGGCCTGGACCGTCAGCACCCGGCTGTCGGCGCCGCGATACACACACACCTCTCCGGTTACGTTAGGCTCCCCCGTGCCGTCGTTCGCGCGGAAGGGCGGCGACGCGAGCGTGCCGACGTACGGCGCGGCTTCGGCCGCCGAGAGCAGCGAACATGGATCCTTCGTGTTGGCGGCGCCGCCGATCGCCGACGCCAAAGCCGACAGGCCGACGAGCGGCCACAGGCGCATGACTGACATGAGAAAACTCCTCCGTTTAGAACTGTGTGATGAGTCCCGGGGTGCGCGGGGCCTGTGCTCTCGCCGGCTGCGCGAGCGCGCAAGCCGGCAACAGGGCGGCCGCCGTGCCGCACATGACGCGAGCGCCGAGCGCGAGTGTGCGACAAGCCCGGCGCGCACCGCGCGCGGATGACAACGACATGGAGGCCCGACCGAAGGTGTGGTTGCGGGCAGATGATGGTCGGCTCCCGTTATCCCGGCGCTACGTTGGACGTTACGCGGCAGTTATCTGACGGCAGCCGTGTGCGTTCACGCCGGCGCGACCCGCGGTTTCTTCACGCGCGCGTCAGTGCGCCTTCGCTTGGGTGGCCAATCCGGCATTCTTCCACGCCGTCCATCCGCCGCGAAGTGCTCGAGCGTTGGGCCAACCCGCTCGTCTCAGCTGGAGCGCCACCCGGGCGCTCGTGGCTTCGTCGAGTCAGGCGCAGTAGACCACGAGCGTTGCTCGCTGCGACAGCCGGAGCGCGGTCGCATCGCGAACCGGGTCGTCCGGGTCGAGTCGGACAGCGCCGGCGGCAGTGATGGTATCCGCGTCGTAGTTCCGGCGCGCGCGCGCGTCGACGATCACGACGGGTTCGCCGCGCGCCTGCATCGCGCGCATCTCGTCGATGCCGATCCGTTCGGGAACCCCATCGGTGGCTGGCGCGGCGATCGGAAGGGCTGGCCTTTCCGTTAGTACAGGGGCCGGCGCGGTGGCGGCGCGGTGCCGGCGAACGAACAGGCCTATGCCGCCCCCGTGGAGCACCACCGACAGCACGACGACAAAGCTCGTGATGGCGAACAGACGGTCGGAGCCGGGCAGTCCGAGGAAGACGGGCAGGAGGACGAGCAGCAGCGAGCTGAGCCCGCGCGCGCCGAAGAGCGCGACCAGCCGCCGGTCGCGCGTCTCCATCCCGGCGCCGACGAGGATGGGATACAGGACCACCGTTCTCGTGCCGAGCGCGATGCAGGCGAACACGACGAGCCGCCAATCGACGCCGGCGAATCCCGACCAGATGAGCGACGTGCCTAACGCGACGAACGTGAGCAGCAGCAGCATCTCGGCGGTGGCTTCGCCGTATTCGAGAAAGCAGTCGCACAGTTCGACGTCCTGCATCGCCACCATGAGGCCGGCCACGAACGCCGCGACGAACCCGCTTCCGCCGACGGCCTCGGCCGCGGCATAGGCGCCGAACGCGAGCCCCAGCGCATACAGCGACTCGTAGTCGCGCCTCACGCCAATCCGCTCGCGAACGCGGGACAGCGCCGCGATCCCGGTCCAGCCGACCGCCGCGCCTAACAATGGGCCGAGCAGGAACAGACCGAGCACGCTGCGCACGACGTCGTGCGGCGCGACGCCGCTCGACGGCGCGCGCAGCAGGAGCATGGCGAGTACGACGATGGGCAGCAGCACGACGTCGTTCATCCCGGTCTCGATCCGCAGCGCCAATCGAGCCGGCGCCGGGAGCGCCGGCGAGCGCAGTACGCCGCGCAGCAACACCGGGTCGGTCGACGCGAGCGCGGCGCCGAGGATCGCCGCACCGGGCGGCGTCACGCCTAACAGAAGCCAGGCGGCCACGGCGATGAGGATGGCCGGAATGAGCGTGCCCGGGCCGAGCACGCGCCAGACCAGCCGGCGCTGCGCGCTGAGCTCTGCGATGCGTACGGTGACCGCGTCGCTGAACAGCACCAGGGCCAGGCCAAGGGTCGCCAGCGCGTGGAGCGCGGCAGAATGGAATCCGACATCGAGCAGCCCCATGCCGAACGGACCGAGCAGCGCACCGAGGGCGAGAAACACGGCGGCGATCGGGACGCCGGCGCGCTCGAGCGCGCTCGAAAGGAGAGCGGCCGCGATGAGGACGATGGCGATCAGCGCCAGGCTGGCGAGGAATTGCTCCATTCCCGGTCCTCAGCGATCGAGCGCGACGCGGTCTCGTCGCCTAACGCTCGGCCTCACGGCTTGGCGCCCGCCTTGGCCGCCTGCGCGCGCGCCGAGGCGACCAGGCTGTCGGCGCGCTGATTGGCCGTGCGCACGATCGCGGCCGCCTTGTCGTCCGACTGTTTGCGCAATTTGTCGGCCGCGGCTTTGGCCGCGACCTGCAGCAGCGGATTGGAGCCGGCCTTGGCGGTCAACGAGTCGGCTTGGGCGTGGCCGATCTGCTTCACCGTGTCGGCCAGGGCCTGTGCGTTCTGCTTGATGGTCGCGGCTTGCTGCTCGGCTTGCTCGACGAGCTTCGACGCGGCGGCCGACACCTGCTGCGTGACGGCCTGTTGGGCGGCGGCGACAGCCGACGACGCGGCGGTCCCGGCGCCGGCCTTGACGGTCGGATTGGCGACCGTGCCGCCTAACTGAATGGCCAGGGGAATCTCGGGTGCGGCGCCGAGGTTCACCCCGGCCCTGCCGGCCTGCGACGCCAGGCTCGAGAGCGCATCGTTCGCCGCGGTCCCGAGCATCGATCGCGGGACGTGCATGTTCATGGTGTACTGGAGCGACTGGTCGAGTCCATTCGAGCCGGCGATCGTGGCGGCGATGCCGGCCACCTTGACGTCGAACGGCTGCACCGTCAGGCGGCCGTTGTCGATCCGGAACCGGGCGCGGAGCGGCTGCAGCGTGGGATTGTCGAGGACGTCGAGCTTGGTGATGGCGGCGAGCTTGCTCAACGCCGGGAACCCGCGCAGCGCGAGCTCGGACGTTTCGAGCGTGCCGGCGCCGCTCAGATTCGGCAAGAGCGGCATCATGTCCTTGCCTAACGCTCCGCTCACGTGCACGGTGGTGGTGGCGGTGCCGCTCGCATATTTGGCCACGGGCGCCAGCATCTGCACGGTGGTGAAGGCCTGGAACGCGGATGGAAGGTCGACCCTGGTCATGGTCACCGTGGCGTCGAACGTCGGCTTGGCGGGCTGCGTGGTTTCATAGACGCCGCTGACGGCGATCTGGCCGCCTAACGCCCCGGCCTGGAACTGCTCGAGCGTCGCCCGCTGGTCGGCGATGCGGAGACGGGCGTGCACGTTGCTCATCGTCAGCTTGTCGTACAGCAGTTGCCCGACGGTCGCGTCGAGCGCGACGTCGATTTTGGGCGGCACCGGAATGATCGCGAGGTCGCCGCCGGAGCGCCACTCGTCGAGATTGAACCGCTTGCTCGTGACGGTCGCCGATCCGCGGAGCGTGTCGCCGTGCAGCGCAAAGGCGATGAGGTTGTCGAGCGTGCCCGATGCCTGGAGGTCGCTCGATCCCACCGTGCCCGTGAACGATTTGAGCTGCGCGCGCTGCGGCGCCAGCACGAGCGACGCCTGCTGGACGGCGAGCGGGCGGGGCAGCGCCGCGCCTTTCATGGTGAGACCGGCCACGTCCACGGTGCCGTTCGCCATCACCTTGTCGTACTGCTGCTTCGCGAGGAAGGACATCCGCGTGTGCACCGCCGCGTTGGCGGCGACGGTGCCCGCGAGCTGGTCGACGCCCTCGAGCTTCACGGTGCGCCGCACGTCGGCGAGATCGACCTTGCCCGTTAGGCGAGCATCGATGTCGGGGTCGGAGATCGGTGTGCGCATCACCATGCGTGCGTCGATGGGATTGGCGCCGAGCACGACGTGAAACCGGTCGAGCGTGACCACGGTGCTGTCGGCGCTGCCGCCCGGGTTGTCGAGCGAGAGATCGACGCCGATCGAGCGCGCGGGGAGCGGCAGATCCGCGTACTTGAACGCCGCGTCCGTCACCTTGGCGGTGAGCGCGAACGCCGGAAACGCCGTTAGGCCGTACCGGCCCTTGACCCAGCCGTCCAGCGCGACGGCGCCCGTGGCCTGCACCTTGTCGAAATCGTGCGCGTACACGCCGGGCACAAGCGACAGCATGCTCTTGAAGTCGGCCTTGGGCGCCGTGAACGCCAGGTCGAGCGCCATCATGCTGTCCGCCGATTTCACCGACCCGGAGATGGCGAGTGCGAGGTCGTTGAGGCGCAGCTCCGTGTTGGCGAGCGTGTACGCCTTCGCCGCGAGGTCGGCGTCCACGTTGGCCGTCAGGCCGAGCTTCACGTGGTCGAGATAGGGGATTCCGGCGAAGACGAGGGTGGCGGTGTCGGCGCCGGCCGTCGTGCGAATGCTCACACGCCGCTGGCTCACGTCCCCGCTCAACGACTGGTCGTAGCCGGCGAGCGAGGCGAGGACGTTGGCGTGCCGGTCGTCGAACACGATCGTGCCGCCGGTGATCGCGACGCGGCGCAGGCGCACCGCGAACGGCTTGGCGTTAGGCGCGGTCGGCGCCGCCGCCGGTGCCGGTTTGGTGATGTTCCAGTTGGCCGTGCCGTCCTCGAGCGCCAGCAGGTGGACGCGCGGCCGATCGAGCTCGAGCGCGCCGACTTCGAGCGGCGCGCCGTGCAGCAGATTACCCGCCACGCTGGTCAGCTCGAGCACCACGCGCAGGTGGCTCACGGCGGCGAGCGTGTCGCCCTCGAAGCGTCCCGCGCCGACGATGGCAAGATCGTCGAGCGTGAGGCTCAAATTGGGGAAGTGCCGGAAGAAGGAGAGCCCAATGCTGCGCCATGCCACGTGCGCGTTCACATTGTCGTTGACCGCTTGCTGGACGCGCAGTGCAATCCGGTCGCGAAACACGAACGGCAGCAGCGCGAGGAGTACCAGTACGACGCCGATCGGCGCAAGAACGGCGGCTGTGATGCGCGCGGATCGTTTCATGGAGACCTCGGGAAGCCGGAATGCAGGTGGCGAACTGATCAGCCAAATATATGTACGCGGGAGGCCATGGCAGGCCGCATACTGGCACTCAGTGGATGCACACGGGCAGGTGACGGTGGAGTGACGGTGGCGTGATGCGCGGCGGTAGCATCTCGTTCCTAACCGTCACCATGCCTCCTATGTCGCCTCGTTCCGCGATACTGCTCCTGGGCACGCTAGTCCTGTCTGCCCACGTGGCTCATTACGCTGTGCCGCCCGTCGTGCGGCCCAACCCGAACGTCGAGCGCGCCGGACTTCTGCGCGACGGCGTCCTCACGGTCTCGCTCGAAGCGGGCCAGGCCAGGTGGTGGCGCGACGGACCGCATCGACCACCGGTGGCCATCGCGGCGTTCTCCGAAAATGGGAAGGCACCGCTCGTCCCTGGCCCCCTCATTCGCGTGGCAGCGGGAACGGAGATTCGGATCTCAGTGCGCAATTCGTTCGCGGCGCCGCTCACGTTTCTCGTGCCGTCCGCGATCCGCGGGGACCCGAAAGCGCCCAAACGGGGAGACTCGGTGGTCATCGCGCCAAAAGCGACCGGCATGCTCACGCTGCACGCGACCGTGCCCGGAAACTATATGTATCGCGCGCTGATGCCTGACAAAGCGAGCCAGGGAACCGGCGTCACCGGGCTCCTGACCGGAGCGATCGTGGTCGATACATCGGGCTCGCGCGCGGCAGATGACCGCGTCTTCGTCATCATGGCGACGCAAGACTCGACCCTCAACGCGTTCCGTGACACCGTGCAGGGTCCATCGCAACCGGGCGCGCCGGTCGGGCGGTTGATCTACACGATCAACGGTCGTTCCTGGCCTAACACGGAGCGCATCAACGCAACGGTCGGCGACTCGCTGCACTGGCGGGTCATCAATGCCTCGTTTCTTCCGCACCCGATGCATCTGCACGGCTTCTACTTCCGGATCGACGACTTCTCGGGCCAGAGCAACTTGAGCCGGCCCACGCCGGGCGAGATGGTCGTGACCCAGCTCCTGCCGCCATACACGGCGATGGCCATGTCCTGGTCGCCGGACCGGCCAGGCAGCTGGATCTTTCATTGCCATCTCGCGGTCCACCTCGAGCCCGATTCGACGTCGGCGGAGCCAAACGATCCGCACATGCTGGGCATGGTCGGCCTCGTGTTAGGCATAACCGTTGGCCAACATCCCGGCGCTCAGGCCGCGAGCGCGCCGCCCTCGCCCGTTCGGCATCTGCGCCTCATCGCCGAAGAAACTCCGTTGGGCGGCGCGAACGGCACGGCCAGCGCGATACCGTCGATGCACTTCGTGCTCGAGGAGAATGGGCATCGTGTCGAATCGAAGTCGGACATGAGTCCCGAACTCGATCTCGCGCGCGGCGCGCCGGTCTCGATCATGATCGTCAATCGATTGAACGAGCCCACCAGCGTGCACTGGCACGGCATCGAGCTCCAGGACAGCTACATGGACGGGGTGATGGGGTTCAGCGGAGAGAGCGGTCACCGATCGCCGGAGATCGCGCCGAGCGATTCATTCGACGCGCGCTTCACGCCGCCGCGGTCCGGCACGTTCATGTATCACGTTCACATGGACGAGTTGCGCGCCGAGATCGGCGGACTCGAGGGAGCGCTGATCGTTCGTGACTCCGGGACGGCGCCGCCGGCGGACGACTATGTCTTCTTTCTCAAGGGCATCAACGGAACGTTGACCGTGTTCAACGGTCCGGTCGAGCACCCGTTCGAAATCAACGGCACAGCAAACCCCGACACCATTCTTCTTCACGTTGGGCGGCCGGCGCGCCTTCGCTTCCTCAATCTGTCAACGGTGAATACTGCGCCGATCGCCGCGCTCACGGCGCGGCCCGACAGCTCGCTGCGGGGGGTCACCGACACGATGACCGTTCGGTGGCGACCGTTAGCCAAGGACGGCTTCGATTTTCCGGAGGCCGAGCGGCAGCTGCGACTGGCGAGCCAGTACATCGGGATTGGCGAGACGTACGACTTCGAGTACGTGCCGGAGCACCCGGGGAACCTCCGACTGGAGATCCGGCGGAACGGCGGCCAGCGGAACTTGCTGGCCAGAGTGCCGATCCGCGTGCAGTAAGGAGTCCTTTTTGGAGGAAACGATATGACGTTGCGACCGGCAGTAGCCGTGATAGCAGTACTATTCTTGGCGTCCCTTCGACTCTCGCCGGCTGAAGCGCACGTGCGCCACGCGCCGGCACCGAGCGGGTGCGCTGTGATCCCGATATCGCTGCTCGACAGCGCGTTCGGCGAGAAATTCAATGATCAGCCGGTCGCATCCCCGGCGGTGCCTGCCTATGCCGGCGCGACGGGCATGCGCTGCGTATTCTCTTCCAAGCCTCCCTTTGCGCGAGGTCACGAGACCACCGTCGACTTCCTTGTGTACCAGGAGGCGTCTTCGGCCGAAGCCAAGGAAGCCTTCAACAAGATCGCGGTCTACCTGGCTGACAAGTCAAAGCCGGCGCCGGCCGTCGGCGACTCCACCTATTGGCAAAATCCGGATGACACAGGAAACTGGCTACACGTATTGAAAGGGAAAACGCATTTCATGCTCAGCATCCAACCGACTGACGACAAAAAACTGGTGGGCTTGGCGACGGCAATCGTGAAACTGCTGTGACGGCCGGGCGCGGCGCCAAGCCCACTAAATTGCATCGGATGACGCGTGCGCCTAGAGTGTGGGCATGACCCACGAAGGCCCGACGCTGCCCGCACCCATCTGGAGCCACTCATCTATATGTCGACCATCGCCGCCGGGCCGTTCGAGGTGTCGGTCAAGCCTCTCACGCCCTACGACCAGGCCCCGGGATCGCGCATTGCCCGCATGTCCCTCGACAAGACATACCGCGGCGACCTCGAGGCTACTTCAATCGGCGAAATGCTCTCCGCCGGGACGGCCGTATCCGGGTCGGCGGCATACGTCGCCATCGAGCGCGTCACAGGTGCGCTCGACGGCCACAGCGGGTCATTCGCGCTCTACCATGTAGCGACAATGACGCGGGGTGCGCCGGACCTCCGCATCTCGGTTGTGCCGGACTCAGGGACCGACGGCCTGGCCGGCATCTCCGGAACCATGCAGATCGACATCAGCGGCGGCAAGCATTCATATCGATTCGAGTACAGACTGCGAGATCATCCCTGAGTGCGGAGCAGGTCATGAGCGTAGCGCAAGAATTCCTGGCGGAGTTCGATGGGGAGATGCCGCCCACCCGGAAACTGCTCGAGCGGGTGCCGAGCGATCGCGGCGCGTGGAAGCCGCACCAGAAATCGTTTTCGTTAGGCCATCTTTCACAGTTGGTGGCACGGATGCCCGGCTGGCTCGTGCCGATGCTGCGCGACACGAAGCTCGACCTCGGCGCCGCCCCGGGCTACAGCCTCGAGAACACCGAGGCGCTCCTCGCGCAGTTCGACCGCGGGGTGCACGATGCGCACGAAGCGCTGGCGGCGACCACCGATCGCGACCTCGACGCGCCCTGGTCGCTCGTGCACGGCGACCAGGTGCTCTTCACCATGCCGCGGCGCATCGTCGTGCGCCAGCACCTCAATCACATCGTCCACCACCGCGGCCAGCTCACCGTGTACCTGCGGCTGAACGACGTGCCGCTGCCCTCGATGTACGGGCCGACCGCCGACGAGTCGTGGTAGATTGCGTTAGGCGACGGACGACCGCGCTCAGTGCGCCGCGGCCCCGGCGCCGCCGCCCTTCGGCTTCCGCAGCAGGATGATCGCCGGCGACGCGATGATGAAGGCCATCATGATCAGCATCCAGGCATCGTTGTAGCTGAGCATCGCCGCCTGGCGCATCACCAGCTGGTCGATCGCACCCATCGCCGCGTGCGCAGCCTCGAGTGGCGTGTAGCCGTGCGCCATGAAGCCCTGGGTGAGCAGGTGCTGGCGCGCGACTAACGCGGGATTGCCGGCGTAGATGTTCGACACGAGATCCACGCGGTGCAGTTGCGTGTGCTTGTCGACGTACGTGCTCAGTGCCGCAATCCCGAACGAGCCGCCGAGTTGGCGCGCCAGATTGATCAGCCCCGAGGCCTGCTGCGCCGTCTTGGGATCCAGACTGCCGTACGCCGAGTTGTTGATCGGCGTGAAGAGCAGGCCCAGGCCGAAGCCGCGGATGATGAGCGCCGCGCGTGCATCGGGCTCGCCCGCCGCCGTCGTCAAATGGCCTAACTGCCACATCGACACCAGGAACACGCACACGCCGATCACGATCAGAATACGGCCATCGACCAACGGCTTGGCGCCGTTCAACAGACGGCCGCAGATCACGGCCGCCACAGCCGTGGCGATACCGCCGGGCAGGAGTGCGAGACCCGTCTCGGTGGGTGTGAAGTTGAGAATCGTCTGCGTGAACAACGGAAAGATGAACACGCCTCCGTACAGACCGAAGCCGAGTGCAAGGAACAGGAAGATCGACGCACTGAGCTCGCGGTTTTTCAGCACGTGAAACTCGATCACCGGGTGCTTGTTGCGCTTTGATAATTCCCACCAGAGCATGCCCGACAGCGCGACGGCAGCCACGATCGCCAGTCGGATGATCAACGGATCCTGAAACCAGTCGTCGCGGCGGCCTTCTTCGAGCACGTACTGCAGCGTGCCCAACCCGACGGTGAGGAGACCGATGCCCAACCAATCGATGTCTTCTTTGCGCCGCGTCATCCACGGCGGGTCGTGCAGAAAGCCCGTCACCAGGAACGTCGACGCCGCCGCAATGGGAATGTTGATGAAGAAAATCCAGTTCCAGTTGTAGTTGTCGGTGATCCATCCGCCCAACGTCGGCCCGACGGTCGGCGCGACGATGATGCCGAGGATGAAGAGCGCCTGCACCATGCCCTGCTGCTCGCGCGGAAAGACCTGCCGCAGCGTCGCCTGCGCGGTGGACAGGAGCGCCGCGCCGCCCGCGCCCTGCATGATCCGCCACAACACCAGCTCCGTCAGGCTGTGCGACGTGCCGCACATGAACGACGCGAACGCGAAGATGGCGATCGACGCCGTGAGATAGTTGCGACGACCGAACCGCGCCGTGAAGAACGCCGTCATCGGCAGCACGATGACGTTCGAGAGGATGTACGCCGTGGCGACCCATCCGATTTCGTCGAACGTCGCACCGAGGTTGCCGGCCATCTGCGGCAGCGCAACGTTGACGATCGTGGTGTCCAGCACCTCCATGATCGCGGCCGTGATCAGGCCTAACAGAATCAGCCAGCGGTGCTTGTTGAGCTCCGCATCGGCCGCGTCGTTCGCCGCCAATGAGGCGGCGGTGACGGCGGCTCCGGATGCACGTGATGGCGCAGTCACAGCCCAGCCCGTCTCCTGTCGCGTGATGGGTCAATCGCCCGCGCCCGGCGCGAGGCCGCCGGAAAACGGGTCCGTCAAACATAAACGGAGGAGGGAGACGGAACGTGCCCGACGGTTGCCGGCGGCCGGTTTACGGCGCAGGCTCGGACAGGAGCTGCGCCACCACGCGGTCCTGCGTGTCGTACGCGCCTTCGCCGAAGTGGTGGTAGCGAATCTTCCCGGCCTTGTCGATGAAAAATGCGGCGGGCCAGTACTGATTGTTGAACGCTCGCCAGATGGCGTAGTCGTTGTCCATCACCACGGGATACGCGATGCCCAACCGCTTCACCTCGTCGCGCACGCTCGCTTCATCGTGCTCGGCCAGGAACTCGGGCGTATGCACGCCCACCACAACCAATCCCCGATCGTGGTACTTCTTCGCCAGCGCTTCGACGTGCGGCAGCGCATTGAGGCAGTTGTCGCAGAGGAAGGTCCAGAAATCGACCATCACCACCTTGCCGCGCAGCGATGCCGGCGTGAGAGCGGTCGAGTTGATCCACGGGCCGCCGCCGGCAAATCCGGGGAACGAGCCCTGCGCCGTCAACGACGGCAACGACGCCGGCCGCGCCACGACGGACGAGTCCACACCGGGCCGGCTGCTGCCTGGCGTGGCGCCGTCACGCACGAGGGCGACGAGCCGCGCTTCCGCCGGCGCGGTCGAGACGCCCGCTCGCGCGAAGAGCGCCGAGTCGCGGCCCGACGCGAGCAGCACGACGACGGCCATCGCGGCTGCGCCTAACGCACGACGGACCCATCGGTCCACGCCGGCGCCGCGCCGCAGCCGCTCGAGCAGCCGAGCGCCGGCGAACAGCACCACCGCCAGCGACAATGCGGCGCCCGCGGCAAACGCGAGATAGAGCGACGCCGAGCGCGCGCTCCATCCGCCGGCGGCCGTGATCGCGACGACGAGCCCGAGGATCGGGCCGGCGCACGGCGCCCACAGCAGCGCAACCGCCGCGCCGATCACGGCGTTGCCGGCGACGCCGGGCACCAGGGAGCCGGCCGCGCGATCGAGCCGCGCGCCTAACCGAACCGGCAGCGCCGCCAGCGCGTCGGCCACCCGTGGAAAGAGCAGGCTCGCCCCGACCAGCGCGAGCAGGGCCAGCGCGATCCAGCGGCCGACGATGCTCGCCCGTATCAGCCACGCCGCGCTCGCGGTCGCGATCGATGCCGCCGCCGCGAACGTGACCGCCATGCCGGCCAGCATGGGGAGGATGTCACGGCGCAGCGACCGGCCGGTGCGCGTCATCACGAGCGGCACCACCGGCAGGATGCACGGGCTGGCGATGGTGAGCACGCCGCCCAGAAAGGCCAACACCACCAGCGTCATCATCCGGCGCCTCCGCTCGACCCGGACACCCGGTCACTCCACCCGCAACGCAATCGATGGCTCGAGAGCGGCCGCGCGCCGCGCCGGGATCCAGCTCGCGGCGACGGCGGTCGCGATCAGGAGCAGCGCCGCTCCGCCTAACGCAACCGGATCGGTGGGGCTCACCCCGAACAGCACCGAGCCGAGCACGCGGGTGAGCACCACCGCGCCGACCAGTCCCGCGACGATGCCGATCGCCGCGTCGGCCAGCGCATGGCCCGCGATCAGGCGGCGCACCTGCGCCGGCTGCGCGCCTAACGCCAACCGCACGCCGATCTCGCGCGTGCGCAGGCTCACCAGGTAGGCGATCACGCCGTAAATCCCCACCGCGCCGATGCCCATCGCAATGACGGCCGCGATGCCAAGAATCGTCAGCGTGAACGTCGTGCGCGCTTCGGCGCGCGTGACGAGCGCGGTCATCGGCGCCACGGCATAGATCGGCAGGGCCGGCGCGACCTCGCTCATGATCCGGCGCACCGATCCAATCACTCCCGTTGCATCGCCGGTCGTGCGCACCACGAAAGCCACATCGCGCGGCGCCCATGCCTTCCCGGCGGCATTGAGCGTGAATGCCGGCATGTACACGGTTTCGGCCGGCGGTTGGTCGAGTCCGGCGTCGTGCACGCTTCCGACCACGCCGACGATCGTCGACCACGGGTCGGAGATCGTCATCCGAATGCGCCGTCCGATCGGTGACGCGCCGCTCCAGTATCGTTGGGCGAACGCCTGGCTCACCACGACTTCGCGCGGGCGCTTCGCGGGATCCATCGATGGGTCGATGCGGTCGAACGTGCGGCCGGCCGCGAGCGGAATCCCCATGGCGCGGAAGTAGTCGGGCGTGACGAACGCCATGGGGTGGATGCCGGGAATGGTGCCGGGCTTGAGCGGGTGGTCTTCGACGAAGACGGCGCTATCCTGGCTGCTTTCGTCGGACAACGGCAGCTTGGTCACGACGCCGGCGGCGCGAACGCCGGGCAGCGCATCGAGCGAGTCCGAGAGCTGCGACACCAGGCGCGCGACGTCGGCGGCCGCCGGATACTCGACGTTAGGCATCGCGATGCGGAACGTCAGCGCGTGCTCCGGCACGAAGCCCGGATCCACCGCGCGCAGCGCAGCGAAACTGCGCGCGAGCAGGCCGGCGCCCGCCAGGAGCACGAGCGCCAGCGCCACCTGCGCGATCACCAAGGCGCGGCGGGCGCCGGAGCGCGCACGTCCACCGCTGGCGCTCGAGCCGGTGGCACCGAGAATGGCCGAGAGCGACAGCGCGCGCGCCCGGGCGAGCGGAACGAGACTCACCAGGAACGCGGCCAGCGCCGCGGCGGCGACCGCGACCGCGACGACGGCCGCGTCCACGCGCACGTCGCCTAACCGAGGCACGCTGCGCGCCGCGCCCGCCGCCGCCAGCGCCCGCAGCGCCGCCAGCGCGCATCCAATGCCCAACGCAGTGCCGAGCGCCGCGATGAGCGCCGCCTCGCCCAGGAACTGGCCCAACACGCTGGCGCGCCCGGCGCCTAACGCACGCCGCACCGCCAACTCACGCTGGCGCCCCTCGGCGCGGGCCAGGAACAGGTTGGCGACGTTCGCGCACGCAATGGCCAGCAACACCACCGCCGCGCCGAGCACGACCCACAACACCCGGCCCACGTCCCCGACCACCACATCGCGCATCGGGCGCACCACCGCCTGCATGTGCGTCACCCGGATCGCATCCACCGTCAGCCGCCCCGGATACACCACCGGCACCGTCGGCAGCAACCGCTGCACATCGGATTGCGCCGCGGCGATCGTCACGCCGTCGCGCAACCGGGCGATGCCGCGGAAGTCGAACGCCGCCGATGCCGTGTGCGCCGGATCGATGACTAACGGAATCCAGAGCGCCGTCGCCGGCTCCGGAAAATGGAACGCGCGCGGCATGACGCCGACGATCGTGCGCTCGACGCCATCCACCAGCACCTGGCGCCCGATGACCGACGGATCGCCGCCGAACTTCCGCCTCCACAACGACTCGCCGATGAGCACCACCGGCGCCGCACCAGGCGCGACGTCGGCATCGCTCAACTCGCGCCCGGCGTGCGGTCCGACGCCGAGCACCCGAAACACACCAGCGGTCATCACGGCCGCCGGAACCCGCTCGGCTTCCCCGGTACCGAGGCCCGATGCCGTCGAGGGAACTACGTTCGCCGACGTCGCCTCGTAAGCGCCGACGTCCGTAAAGACGCGGTTCCCGGCGCGATACACGAGATACGTCGCATCTGATTGGTCGACGTGCGCGATACCCGAAACCGCCAGCGTATGCGAGAGATCCACCAACCGGTCCGCGTGCGCGTAAGGCAGCGGACGCAACAGCACGCCGTTCACCACGGTGAACACCGCCGTGGTCCCTCCGATGCCGAGCATGAGCGTCAACGTCGCCGACACGGTGAAGCCCGGCGCGCGCAGCAAGCGGCGCGCTGTCTGACGCAGTCGAACGAATGAACGCATCGATCGCAGTCGCCGAAGAGGTCGATGGACAAGCTACGATGCGGCCCGGCCTCGGGCTTGTCAGGTATGTCAGCGTTACGCAAGTGATCCCTGACGAAACCAGCCAGGGGCAAAGGGTGAAAAGGGCGAGCATTCTCTATTGACAGTGGGCGGACCGGGTAGGAGTATCCGCTCCGAATCGAGAGATCCGCCGGATCGCTCGATGTGCGACTCGCGACCAGCTCGGCCCGGAGGAACCCGATGGCCCACGCGCAGCTCCCGGTTGTCGATCAGCAACGGGCGCTCACCATGCGACGCGACGCTTGGTGGGTGCAGCCGACGGTCGTGGCCATCGTGTTGGCGTCGTTCGTCGTGTATGCCACGTGGGCCGCATTCCAGAACGCCCACTACACATTCGGGCCCTATCTGTCGCCGTTCTATTCGCCTGAAATATTCGGCAGCTCGCCGCACGCGCTGCTGGGGCCGAAGCCTGGATGGTGGCCCTTCTGGCTGCCGTTCTCGCCCGCGCTCATCATCCTGCCGTTTCCGGGTCTTTTTCGCGTGACGTGCTACTACTATCGCGGCGCGTATTACAAGGCGATGTGGGCCGATCCGCCATCGTGTACGGTTCGCGAGCCTCGAAACACGTACCTCGGCGAGCACTCGTTTCCGCTCATCCTGCAGAACATCCATCGATACTTTCTCTACATCGCATTCATCTTCCTCGTCATTCTGGCGCACGACGCATGGAATGCGCTGTGGTTCAGGGATCCGGCCACCGGTCAGACGCACTTTGGCATCGGCGTCGGCACGCTCGTCCTGACGCTCAACGTCGTGCTGCTCAGCTGCTACACGTTCGGCTGCCACTCGCTGCGCCACATTGTGGGCGGCTGTTTCGACCGGCTCGCCAACCGTCCGGTGCGGCGCACGGCGTACGCCTGCGCCAGCTGCTTCAACCGCTGGCACATGCGTTGGGCCTGGTTGAGTCTCTTCGGCGTCGCCCTCACCGACCTGTACGTGCGGCTGTGCTCGATGGGCGTGCTGCACGATCTCCGCCTCTTGTGATCTCCGTTAGGCGAATGGTGCATGGCTGAGTACGACACCGTATCCCACGACGTGCTGGTGATCGGCGCCGGCGGCGCCGGCCTGCGCGCCGCGATTGCCGCGGTCTGTGGCGGCTCGGGCCTCACCGTCGGCGTCGTCTGCAAGTCGCTGCTCGGCAAGGCGCACACGGTGATGGCCGAGGGCGGGATCGCGGCATCGCTCGGCAACGTCGACGACCGGGACAACTGGAAGGTGCACTTCAGCGACACGATGCGCGGCGGCCAGTACATCAACAACTGGCGCATGGCGGAGCTGCACGCCAAGGAAGCGCCCGCGCGCGTGCGCGAGCTCGAAGCGTGGGGCGCGCTGTTCGACCGCACGCCGGACGGCCGCATTCTCCAGCGCAACTTCGGCGGCCACAAGTATCCGCGGCTCGCCCACGTGGGAGACCGGACGGGACTCGAGATGATCCGCACGCTGCAAGATCATGCGATCCATCTGGGCATCGACGTGCACATGGAGCACACGGTGCTGGCGCTGCTCAAGGATGGCGACCGCGTGGCGGGGGCGTTCGGGTACGATCGCGAGCGCGGACGATTTCGCTTGTTTCGCGCCAAGGCGATCGTGTTGGCTACGGGCGGCATCGGCCGCGCGTTTCGGATCACGAGCAACAGTTGGGAATACACGGGCGACGGCCAGTCGCTCGCGTATCACGCCGGCGCTGCGCTGCAGGACATGGAGTTCGTGCAATTTCATCCCACGGGCATGGTGTGGCCGCCGAGCGTGCGGGGGATTCTCGTCACGGAAGGTGTGCGGGGCGAGGGCGGCGTGCTGCGCAACAGCGAGGGTCGGCGCTTCATGTTCGACGACGTACCCGAGAACTATCGCGCGCAGACGGCGACCGACCCCGACGAGGGCTGGCGGTACACGCAGGGAGACAAGTCGGCCAAGCGTCCGCCGGAATTGCTCACGCGCGACCACGTCGCGCGTTGCATCATGCGGGAAGTGCGCGAGGGCCGCGGCAGCCCGCACGGCGGCGTCTACCTCGACATCGCCTGGATCGCGGAACGCCTGCCTAACGCAGCCGAGCACATCAAGAAGAAGCTGCCGAGCATGTATCATCAGTTCAAGCAGCTCGCGGACATCGACATTACGAAGGAGCCGATGGAAGTCGGCCCGACCACGCACTACGTGATGGGCGGCATCCGCGTCGACGGCGACACACAGATGTCGACCGTGCCCGGCCTGTTCGCCGCCGGCGAATGCGCGGCCGGTCTGCACGGGGCCAACCGGTTAGGCGGCAACTCGCTCTCCGACCTGTTGGTGTTCGGCAAGCGCGCGGGCGAGCACGCAGCCGCGTTCGCGCGCGACCATGGTGCGGCGGCCGTCGACGAGAGCGAAGCCGCGTCCGCCGCGCGCCGCGCCCTCGAGCCGTTCGACCGCCAGACGGGGGACGGCCCGTATCAGATCCAGCACGCGCTCCAGCAAACGATGCAGGACCTCGTGGGCATCGTCCGCCGCGAAGACGACATGCGTCGGGCGTTAGGCAAAATCGACGAGCTCCGGACGCTCGCCCAACGCGTGAGCGTCGACGGCAATCGCGAGTACAATCCCGGATGGCACACGGCGCTCGATCTGCGCAACCTGCTGACGATCGCCGAAGCCATCACCCGATCGGCGCTCGAGCGGCGCGAGAGCCGCGGCGGCCATTTCCGCGACGACTTCCCGGCAAAAGACACGAACTACAGCTCCTTCAACATCGTGATCCGCAAGGCGAAGGACGGCAGCATGGCGCTGAGTCGCGAGCCGATCGCGGCGATGCCCGAAGAGCTGCGCGCCGTGATCGCCGAGATGGGCTGATCGGAGGTATCGAGTATGGCCACGACGACAGTCGAGAAGAGCGTCGCAGCGACCACCGCGCCGCAACCATCCGCGCCGGCCGCGCGACCCGCCACGTTCAGGGTGTGGCGCGGCGACGCGAACGGCGGCGCATTTCGCGACTACACGACAGACATCACCCCGGGTATGGTGGTGCTCGACGCCGTCCACCAGATACAAGCCGAGCAAGCGAACGATCTTGCCGTACGATGGAACTGTAAGGCAGGTAAGTGCGGCTCGTGCTCGGCCGAGATCAACGGAAAGCCGCGGCTCATGTGCATGACGCGGCTCAATGATCTGCCGCTCGACAAGCCGGTCACGATCGAGCCGATGCACACCTTCCCGCGGATCAAGGATCTGGTGACGGACGTCTCGTGGAATTTCCGCGTGAAGAAGCGGATCCAGCGCTTCACGCCTCGCCCGCCCGACGCGCCCGACGGCACGTGGCGCATGCAGCAGAGCGACGTGGATCGCGTGCAGGAATTCCGGAAATGCATCGAGTGCTTTCTGTGCCAGGACGTATGCCACGTGCTGCGCGAGCACCAGAAGCAGGACGAATTCATCGGCCCGCGCTTCCTCGTGTACGTTGCGGCGTTGGAGATGCACCCGCTCGACGTGGCGGACCGTGTGCCGGAGCTCAAGGAAGCCGACGGAATCGGCTACTGCAACATCACCAAGTGCTGCACCAAGGTGTGTCCGGAGGGGATCACGATCACGGACAACGCGATCATCCCGCTCAAGGAACGCGTGGTTGACGAGTACTACGACCCGATCGGAAAGCTGGTGAAGATCTTTTCGCGGAAGCGTCGCAGTTAGGCGCGGGAGGCACCGATGTATTCCCTCAAGCCGATCACGTCCGCGGGCGTTCCGGCTGCCTTGCAGAAAGCCGAGCGATACCGTTTACTCAACGACTGGACGGCTGCCGAGAGCATTTGCCAGGACGTGCTGGACGTCGACCCGGCAAACCAGGACGCGCTGGTCATGATGTTGCTCGCGATCACGGATGGCTTCGGCGACAACGCGGCGGAGGCGGTGGCGCGCGCGAGAGCGGTGTTGCCGCGCCTCGACGACGAGTACAAGCGGCACTACTACGCCGGGATCATCTGCGAGCGAAGGGCAACGACACACCTGCGGCGCGGTGGCCCGCGCGCGCACGAGGTGGCGGACGGTTGGCTTCGCGAAGCGATGCCGCACTACGAGCGCGCCGAACATCTCAGGCCCGCGGGCAACGATGACGCCATCCTGCGCTGGAACGCGTGCGCGCGGCTACTAAACAAGATCGAGCGGCTGCACCCCCGCGTGCACGAGGAATTCGAGCCCGCACTCGAGTAATGTTTCGGGCAATGCCTAACGACGGGCAAGACCCACTTTCACCCTACAGGAGAAGTGCAATGCGCGGTTCTCTCGCTCTCGTCGCCATCGCGGCCGTCGTCGGCGCCGCGGCGGCTGCCGCCCAGGATCCAGGCATGTCGGTCAAGCCGTTCGACGCCAAGCGCGGCGGCAGTCCGAACGTGCACATGCTGGCGCACGTGGTGACGCACAAGGGCGCGTGGAAGCTCGCGGACGTCGAGATGGAGCAGGATCCGAACCGGCCATACGTGTACGCATGCGGCTTTACCAACTTCGACGTGCAGATCTACGACGTGCGCGATCCGTCGCACCCGAAGATGGTGTACTCGTGGACCATCGAGAATCCGGAGCTGCACCGCGGCATCGGCGCAATGGACGGAAAGTACTTCAAGATCGGCAACCGCTATTACTACGCGCAGTCGTATCAGTTCATGCAGGGCACGCCCGACGCCGATCTGGGCGCCGTGATCTTCGATGTCACCGGGCTGCCCGACTCGTCCAAGGTCAAAGTCGTCGCCCGAATCCGATATCCCAAGGCCCCCGGCGGATTTCACAACACGTTCGCGTACAAGCACTCCGACGGACGGGTGCTGTACTTCACCACCGTAAACGAAGGACACGCCTTGATCTATGATCTCGACAAGGTCGTGAGCGGCGCCGATTCGAGCACGTGGCTCATCGGCGAGGTGCCGAATCCGACGCCGTTCAAGGCGTTCGGCACCGCGAGCTATCACGACTTCTACGTCGGGTACGACGCGACCACGCACCAGGACAAGTTCTACGGCGCCGGGTTAGGCGGCTACTCCGTGTGGGATGTCAGCAAGCCCGAATCCCCGAAGCAGCTCTTCACGATCACGGGACTCGGCTTGGACGTCGCACACACCTTCACGCCGTCGCCGGATGCCAAGTATGCCGTCACGGAAACAGAGTACCAGTACACGCCGCTGCGCGTCTGGGACCTCAGCGACGGCCAGAGCGGCAAGACGCAGAACCTCGACACGCCGATCAGCGCCTGGACGGCCGACTGGCGCGACCTGTCGCACAACCACGAAGTGCGCTGGCCGTACGTGTTCGTGTCCGCGTACGAGGATGGTCTGCAGATTTTCGATCTCAAGAATCCGCTCGCTCCGAAAACTGATGGGCATTACTACACGTGTGACTGCACGCACGAGCACGGATTCGGCGGCACGCCGGACAACGGGTGGGAGAGCACGATCAGCGTCGAACAAGGCGCGTTCGGCGTCGACGTGCGGAATTACGACGGGCTGATCGCGTTGTCCGACATGCGCACGGGCTTGTGGCTGTTCCGCATGGACGGCTTCAAGGGATGGAACGGACGCACCATGGGGATGCCTAACATCTCGAGCGTGCAGGACTACGATCACGGGCCGGATGGCGCGCCGAAACCCGCGACGTCGCCGGGCAAGGGTCGCCGGTGATCGGGCGTCTGCGCGCACTGGCGGCCCTCGCCGCGCTCGTCGCGGCGACGGGGCCCGATGTCGGACCGTACGACATTCCATTGTATGCCACGCCGACGGCGCCCACGGCGAAGGGGAGCGCGCGCCTCGTCTTCGACGAGTCGCCGTTCGGCGTGGCCGTCACGGCCGACGGCCACGCCCGGTACGATGCGCAGATCACCGCATCGGGACTGCCCGCGCCATCGTCGTTAGGCGCGTACCGGGCCTACGTGGCGTGGGCAGTATCGTCAGATCTTTCGCGGTGGCAGCGGCTCGGCGTCGTGACGAATGGGAAGTCGACCGTCGGCACTGTCGCGATGAACAAATTTCTGCTGGTGATCGAGGCCGAACGAGACTCGGCGGTGGCAACGCACGGCGGCCCGTCCGTTCTGCACGGGAGCTCGCCGAGTACGTTTCTGCAGATTTTCCAGGCGCACACGGCATTCTTCCATGGAGTGACGGATTGAATCGCCGCATTTTGACGACGGCGGCGCTGCTGGTCGCCGCTGTCGCGGCGACCAGCAGCGCGCAGCAGCACGACACGACCATGCCCGCAATGCCGCCGGGGATGCCCATGCCGGGCAGCCCCGGCAAGGCAGACACTGCCTCCCGTCGTGCACCCGCCGACTCGATGAACATGCCGGGCATGTCGTCGAACAGCATGCCCATGCCCATCCCGATGCCCAAGGGTATGGTCATGATGCCGGGGCTGGTCGGGCTCACGCCGCCGGGCGGGACGTTCCTGCCGGGCGGAGGCGCAGATCCGGCGTCGGTGCCGCAAGTTAGGCCACGCCAAATCCTGCGCGTGAAGGATGGCGACACGCTCGACCTCTCGGCCACGCTCGTGCGCCGAACGGTGGCGGGTCGGCCGTACATCATGTACGGCTTCAACGGCGAAGTGCCCGGTCCGCTGTTGCGCGTCCCGCAGAACGCGACCATCACCGTGCGGTTTCACAATCGCATTGACCTGCCGAGCTCGATCCACTGGCACGGCGTTCGACTCGACAACCGCTACGACGGCGTGCCCGGCGTGACCCAGCAGGCTGTCGCTCCCGGCGACAGCTTCGTCTATCGCGTCCACTTTCCGGACGCCGGAGTCTACTGGTATCACCCCCACGTCCGCGAGGACATCGAGCAGGCGTTAGGCTTGTTTGGCAACATGATCGTCGATTCGCCCGATTCGTCCTACTATTCGCCGGCGAATCAGGAGCAGGTGCTGGTGTTCGATGACCTGCTCGTGAACGCCGATACGCTCATTCCCTATGGAAAGAAGGGGCCCGACTTTGCGCTCATGGGACGGGTCGGCAACCTGCTGTTGGTGAACGGCGAGCCGCGCTACACGCTCGACGCGCATCGCGGCGACGTAGTGCGGTTCTATCTCACGAACGCGGCCAGTTCACGCACCTACAACATCTCGTTCGGCGGCGCGCCGATCAAAGTGCTGGCGTCCGACGTGAGCCGCTTCGAGCACGAGCAACGCGTGCCGAGCGTCGTCCTGGCGCCCGCCGAGCGATACATCGTGGAAGTCCGCTTCGAGCATCCTGGGCGGTATGCGCTCGTCAACGCCGTGCAGGCGATCAACCATTTCCGCGGAGAATTCGAGGCCGAGTCGGATACGTTAGGCATGATCGACGTCGACTCGTCGGCGGCCGTGCCCGACTATGCCGCGGCGTTCGACGCGCTGCGCGACAACGCCGCGGTCACGCGCGACATCGACCGCTACCGCCCGTACTTCGACAAGCCGCCCGACAAGCGCCTCACCCTCACCGTGCACGGGAGCGCTCTGCCGCTCGCCACGGTGCAGTTCATGAACGTGGATACCGCGTACTACGCGCCCGTCGAGTGGGTGGACGGCATGCCCGACATGAACTGGCTGTCGACCAGCGAACAAGTCCGGTGGATCCTGCGCGACGACGCAACGGGCAAGGAAAACATGGACATCGACTGGCACGTGAAGCAGGGATCAGTCGTGAAGCTCGAGCTCTACAACGATCCCAAGTCGTTCCATCCGATGCAGCATCCCATTCATTTGCACGGCCAACGCATGCTCGTGGTGGCGCGCAATGGCGTTCGCGCGAAGAATCTCGTCTGGAAGGACACGGTGCTGATTCCGGTTGGCTCGACCGTCGACGTCTTGATCGACGCATCGAACCCGGGCGACTGGATGCTGCATTGTCACATCGCCGAGCACCTGGGGTCGGGGATGATGACCGTGCTCCACGTCGATCGAGCGACGCCGCCGTAGTTCGTTAGGCCACCGCGTCAGGAATCAGACGCGGGACTCCGGCTCGAACATGCGCCGCCTGGTCTGGCGACTCAACTGTGGATCGAGGGTGAGCGGCGCGGAGCCATACATGCCGCGCGCGGCGAGTTGTCGGCGCCGAAACAAAAGTCGGCCGCGTTGCCCGGTACGGAAGTGGCCCGACGGCAGCATCACGCCGCCGTTCAATCGGCAGGCCACCCTTGCGCTCATTCCGGTGTCGAACCATTGATCTCCGACCCACCGCGCACACGCGAGTCGATCCCGACATGATCTCAGGTCTCCCCGACCCCGCTCCCATGCCCGCCTCCACGCCACGCGCCATTACTTCGCGGGCAACCACCGATTGGTGGAGCGCGTTCCGTCAGGACCTCCGCTACACGATACGCGGCCTGCGAAATTCAGCCGGCTTCACAGCCGCCGTCATCGCCACGCTCGCGCTCGGCATCGGGGCCAACTCGGCGATGTTCTCGATCGTCGACCGGCTACTGTTCCGGCCGCCGGCTATGCTGCGCGATCCAGACCTGACGCACCGGGTCTACCTGGCGAGCACGTTCCGTGGCAAAGAGGACGTCAACAGCGGCGTCCAGTACGCGCGTTACACGGACCTCACGAGCTGGACGACGTCGTTCAGCCGCACCGCGGAGGTCGCGGAAGACAAGCTGGCGATCGGCACCGGCGCGAGCGCGCGGCAGATGCAGGTGGGGGTCGTGAGCGCGAGCTTCTTCGGCTTCTTCGACGCCCCGCCCGCGCTCGGCCGCTACTTCACGGCGGCCGAGGATCGTCCGCCTAACGGGACGCCGGTGGCGGTGATCACGTACCCGATGTGGCAGGCGCACTTTGGCGGGTCGCGCGACGTGTTGGGCAAGCCCATTCAGATCGGCGCCACGACGTATACGATCATCGGCGTGTCGCCGGCCGGATTCTCGGGGCTCTGGGAGAGCGATCCGCCTGCCGCGTTCGTTCCCATCTCCGCCTACGGTCACGAGATGAGCTCGAGAATTCGGCTGCCGGGAGAAGAGTGGTGGACCACGTATCATTGGACGTGGGCATCGATGATCGCCGAGCGAAAACCCGGAGTGAGCCTGGCGGCGGCGAACGCCGATATGACGCAGGCCTACGTGCGCAGTTACCAGGCGGCGCTGGCCAAGTCGCCCCACATGCAGTCGATCGCGCTGAGCCGGCCGCATGCGTTCGTCTCGTCGATTCTCAGCAACCGCGGGCCTGACGAATCGAACACCGCCAAGGTGGCCACGTGGATCACCGGCGTCGCCATCGTCGTGTGGCTCATCGCGTGCGCGAACGTCGCCAACCTGTTGCTGGCGCGCGCACTTCGCCGCCGCCGCGAGATCGCGGTGCGGCTTGCGTTAGGCGTGAGCGACGCGCGGCTGGGGTCGCAGCTGGTGACGGAAAGCATCGTGCTGGCGTTGGCCGGCGGCGTGATCGGGATCGCGATCGCACAGTGGGGCGGCTCGCTGCTGCGTGCACAGTTGCTCGACGGCACCGCCAAACCCGCTGTGGTGACCGACGTGCGCACGCTGCTCTACGCCGGCGCTGCGGCGCTCGTGGCGGGCCTGCTCACCGGTCTCGCGCCCATCGTGCAGACACGCCGGGCCAATCTCGCCGGCGATCTGAAAGCGGGCATCCGCGAGGGGACGTATCAGAGATCCCGCCTGCGCGTCGGCCTGCTCATCTTCCAAGGCACGCTGTCCGTGGTGCTGCTCGTCGGCGCCGGCCTCTTCGTGCGCAGTTTGCGCCACGTGCAGGAGACGCCGCTCGGCTACGATGTCGAGCACGTAGCCGCGGTCGACCTGCAGATGCGCGGCGTGACGCTCGACAGCGCGCAGAACATTGCGCTGCGCCGGCGTCTGCTCGAGGCCACGCGCTCGATTCCGGGAGTGGTCAGCGCGACGCGGCAGTTGACGATGCCGTTCTGGAGCATGTGGGACATGTCGCTGTACGTCGCCGGCATCGATTCGGTCGACAAGTTAGGCGCGTTCGATCTGAACGCCGTGTCCCCCAGCTATTTCCAGACCATGGGCACACGCATCATCGCCGGCCGATCGCTCACCGAAGCGGAACGCGATGGCGCGCCGCGCGCCATGGTGGTCAGCCAGTCGATGGCGAACACATTGTGGCCCGGGCGGTCCCCGATCGGTCAGTGCGTGAAGGTTGGCGCTGATACCGTTCCGTGTACGTACGTGGTCGGGGTGGCCGAGAACATCAAGGAGCGCGCGCTCGACAACGATCCCGGCCTCTACTATTACATGTCGATCGACCAATACCATCCGGACATGGGTGGTTTGTTCGTGCGCACCCGGGGCCCGGCGGTGAATTACCAGGAGACGATCCGGCGCGCGCTCGAACCCATCATGCCGGGCGCATCGTATCTCGTGGTCACGCCGTTCACCCAGGTCTTTGGCGACGAGACGCGCTCGTGGCGCCTTGGCGCGACAATGTTCGTCGTGTTCGGCGTGCTGGCGCTCGTGCTCGCGGCCATCGGCCTCTACAGCGTGATCGCCTACAACGTTGCCCAACGGACCCACGAGCTCGGCGTCCGCGCTGCGTTAGGCGCGCGGATGTCGGACCTGGCGCGGCTGGTGGTGCGGGAGGCCATGCAGCTCACCGTGATCGGTGTCCTGCTCGGAGCGGGGATCGCGCTCTTCGTCGCGCGATGGGTCGCGCCGCTGCTCTTCCACGAATCGCCCCGCGACCCCTGGGTGTTCGGACTCGTCGCCGCCGTCTTGCTCGCCGTCGCCGGGGTCGCCAGCTTCATGCCGGCCCAGCGCGCCGCGCGCGCGGATCCCATGCACGCGCTCCGATCGGACTAACCGCATGGCGGCTGCGCCGGACGCGAGCGCGAGGGGAAACCCGCCCGAGTGCATGCGCGTAGGGAGAGGCATGAGGCCGCCAACTTCCTCGCCACCCCGGTCGCCGCCATGGATCCCGACGTCATCGAGCTCGCACAGGTTCTCGCCATCGTCGGCACGTTTTCGCTGGTCATGATCGGCGCCGTTGTCGTCGGCATGAAGCTGCTCAAACGCCCGCCGCGCGAGCGTCCACCGTTGGACGACACCAGGCTCGAGCATCTCGAGCAGGCGGTCGACGCGATCGCGATCGAGGTCGAACGCATTTCGGAAGCGCAGCGCTTCGCCACCAGACTCCTCGCCGAGCGTCACGCCGACGCGCACTCCGCCGCTGAACCAATCGCCATTCCTCGCCGAGACGCGTAGGCATTGCGGGTGTCGCGTCGCCCGGGATAAGGTACTGCCGCCGGCGTTTCCTGTACCTCAATCCACACATCGTCCCATCGAGGTTGTCCATGGTGTGCTGCCGTTGTGCACGGTATTCGACCGCGCTCGTCATCGCCGCCTTCGCCGCCCTGCCCGCGGCTGCCCAGTCTGCGCCTAACACCCTCACGCCGCGCGAGCAGGCGGACGGCTGGACGCTGTTGTTCAACGGCAAGACCACAGCGGGCTGGCGCGGGTACAAGCAGCAGACCATGCCCGCCGGCTGGTCCGTGCTGGATGGAACGCTGACCAAGAGCACGGAGACCGAGGACATCGTCACGGCGCAGCAATACGGCGATTTCGAGCTCGACCTCGACTGGAAGATCGGCAGGGGCGGCAACAGCGGAATTTTTTATCGCGGAACGGAGGAGTACGACCACATTTACTGGAGCGCACCGGAGTTTCAGCTGCTCGATGACGCGAACGCTCCCGACGGCAAGAGCCGTCTAACGGCGGCGGGCTCGGCCTACGCGCTCTACCCGTCGCCCGCGGGCATTGTGAAGCCGGCCGGCGAGTGGAACACGACGCGCATCATCGTCAAGGGTGCGCACGTCGAGCATTGGCTGAACGGCAAGAAGCTGCTGAGCTACCAGCTGTGGAGTCCGGCGTGGGCGGCGAAGGTGAAGACGAGCAAGTTTGCGCCTTACGCGAATTACGGAATGGCGAAACAGGGATATATCGGGATCCAGGGCGACCATCCGGGGATGCTCGCGCTGCGGAACATCAAGATCCGAGCGCTGCACTGAGCCGGCGCGTTCCGCACAACGCTTTCTTGATGCGCGCGCCCGCCGGGCGTTGCGGCCATCCCGCACGCGGCCGTCGCGGCTCGCGACGCGCGTGTGGCTAACGGAACGCGGCAGATGTTTGCGACCGCGTCTGCCGTCGACGCCGTCGCCGGGGGGGCGCCATGTGGTGGATGCATTTGTTGGGTGGGGTCGCGATCGTCGCGGCCGCATTCCATGCCGTGCGGATGTGGCAGCTCGATTTTCGGCTGCAGCGGCTGCGGCGCCCCGGGATGCCGCGATCTGCCTATGTGATCGTGCCGTTCCGCTGGCGCCGCCGGCTCTATGTCGACGAGGCGCAGCCGCTCATTACCCACGCATGGCAGGCCGTCGCCCTGATGTACGCGTTCGGCGTGATCGGCGCCGTGCTCATCGCCCGCCGCTAGGCGCTGAGCCGGGCCGTCCGAGTGTTGCGTTGGGCATACGCCCAACGGTCGATGCGATTTTTTTGAGGTCCGATGGCAGATTTGGGACGCGGAACACGTGGTCGATGTGCGGGCGCGCCGCCAAACCGGCCCGCGGCGGCGTAGCGTTGGGCGAACGGTGTCGACGTCGCACCGTTAGGGACGCGCCCGAGCGGCGATTGCACGCTTGCCTCTCGACATCGCGGAGAAAGATGTTATACTGCGCCAGCGCGATGCGATGATGGCGCGCGCTCGGCCGCGACTGCGATGCACGCAACCCGGTGGCCGGATCCGGCACAGACGAGCCGGTAGTTAGGCAACGAGACACCGAACGGCCGGACACGGCGGATCGCGGAACCAGCCACCAGGACCGCATCGATGCTCTGTGTTCGACGTGACGACTACACGGCGGCGTCGAGCTGGCGGCTGCTCGACTGGTGCATGACCCGGGGCGCCGACGAGTTTACGCTGGGATTTCTCGGTCCGCCGTACGTGCCGGGCACGACGTGGGCCGCGCTCGATGAACTCCTGGCGCCGTTCCGGCGGCGCGTCGCCAGCGCCGGCGACCGGTGGATGCTCACCGGCGAATCGGCTGCCGTCTTGCAGGACATGCTGCCCAATGGTCTGTTGGGCAGCGTGGCTGGACCGGCCGCCGTACGTGACCCGGCAGTCTATCGCGGCGGCGCGTTGATGCTGTCGGTCGAGTCGGATGCGGGAGTCGGTACGCTCTCGCTGCAGGACGATGACGAGGCGAGCCTCGCTCGCGCGGGACTCCCCGTTCATCGCGGAGGAATGTCGTGCTGCTCGTAAGGCGCGACACCACCCTCCAGCATGTGCGTGTGTCAGACGTTGGGCGGTCGTCCATCGACGCACCGCGAAGCGGCTGGTCAACATTTCACCCTTACACTGAGGGCTCATTTCATGCCCACGCGGGATCGCTATCGTGAGTATCGGGAGGACCAGACCACGATCTGGGTGAGCAAGGCGGCACGCGCCTTCCTCGATCGCGAGAAGAAGCACTCGCGCGAATCCACCACGAGCGTCGTCGATCGGCTCCTCCGCGAGCTCCGTGGAACGCGGCGCGGGTCGAAGAAGTAAGTTCGTTTCGGCTGCACAAGCAGGGGGAAGAGACCAGGCGCAACTTCGCGTTGCCCCTGTGCTCTTCCCCCTTCTGCGTTCCGGAGAGTATTTCTCTCACACCCGTATCGCCCCGCTCATTCCGTACCCGCCATGCGAGAACGCCGCACGTCACTCGATTCACCCGAACCGCCACGACGCGGCTTCCTCGCCCAACTGGCGACCGCCGCCGTTGCTCTCGCCGCCGGAGGCTTGGTGCAGCCATCGCGTGTGTTCGCGGACGCCGTGCCCAACGAACGGCGGGACGCACGCGCACGCTCCGACACCACAGGGCCGGCGCGCGGTCCGTGGGACCTGTCGTGGGTCGATAAACTGACCGCCCAACATCGCCAGGTGTTCGATTCGCCCGCCATCGCCGACGGCGAAGCGCTCGGCAAAGCAGCCCTCTATCTCGACGGCTTTCATCAGGTGTACGGGACCAGCGACGCCGACGTCAACGTCGTCATCGTCATCCGGCACCGGGCCATTCCCATGGCGCTCGGCGATGACATCTGGGCGCGGTACGATTTCGTGGCCGATCATACCAAGCTCAAGGACCCGACCACCGGCAAAAAAGCGAAGCGCAATCCGTTTGTCGGCGTGAAGTCCGACGACAAGTACGCGCTGGTGGACGAGACATCGTCGCTCGACGCGCTGATCAAGCGCGGCGTGATCGTGCTCTGCTGCAACCTCGCGCTCGGCGGGTTCGCGGCGGAGCTCGCCGACGACGCGAAGCAGCGCGTCGATTCCGTGTCGGCCGAGGTCAGGCGATCGCTCGTGCCGGGCGTGATCGTGGTGCCATCCGGGGTCTTCGGCGTGGCGCGTGCGGAAGAAGCTGGTTGCCACTACCTGGGGCTGGCGTGACCGCCGATCGTCCGTTAGGACGAGTCGAGCCATGAGCGCGCCGGTATCCATCGCGCTCCTGCTCGTGGTGTCGGGCGTGGCCTCGCACCGTCCGTCCTGAGCCGGCGCGTGCCCACGACGGGAATTCCGCGTAAGGCGCTCGCCTACTGGCCGCTCGCCGTGCTGGTGGTGGTCGCGGACTGGATCACCAAGGCGCTGGCCGTCGTGTACCTCGAGCCGGCGCACATCGCGCATCCGTTCATCGGCACGATCGTCCAGTTGACGCTCACCTACAATCCCGGCACGGCATTTGGAATTCCTGTCGGGCGCGGCATCCTGGCCCGCGGCGCGCTGGCGGCGGTGGTGGTGATCGCGCTGATCATCCTGTTCAGCATGTACCGCAAGACCGCCGCCGGCGACGCCTGGCTGGGTGCTGCGTTAGGCTTGGTGTCGGGCGGCGCGTTGGGCAACCTCATCGATCGCCTGCGCTCGGCGCGCGGCGTCGTGGATTTCATCGACGTGCGATTCGGCGCCTGGCACTTCTGGACCTTCAACGTGGCCGATGCCGGAGTGTCGGTCGGCGCGGTGCTGCTCGCCATCGTGCTCTGGCACCACGACAAGGCGCGAACCGCCGGGAGGACACCATGATTCGCAAATTGAAGAACGGCGAATACCGTCTCTACTCGCGCAAGAAGAATCCGCAGACCGGGAAACGACGCAACCTCGGCACGTTCAAGTCGCGATCGGCAGCGGAGAAACACGAACGAGCCGTCCAGTACTTCAAGAGAGGATAGCGGCAGTCGAGGGATGCCTGCGCCGGGGGAGGATGCTCCTCCGGCGCGCGCACCGGCCGCACACCATTCATGACCATCCAATCCGCTTCGGATCTCGCCGGACTCCAACGCGTCGGACAGCTCGTCGCACAAACGCTCACCGCGATGCGCGGAGCGGTGCGGCCCGGCATCACCACAGCCGCGCTCGACGAAGTTGCCGCGCGGTTCGCGCGCGCGCACGGCGCGCGCTCGGCGCCGCAACTCGCCTATGATTTTCCCGGATTCACCTGCATCAGCGTGAATGACGAAATCGTGCACGGCATCCCCGGCCCGCGCGTTCTCCGCGGCGGCGACGCAGTGAAACTGGACGTCACGCTCGAGCTCGACGGTTACATCGCGGACGCGGCCATCACCGTGCTCGTCCCGCCGGCGGAACAGCGCGCGCGGGAACTGCAGCGATGCGCGAGGCAGGCGTTCTCGGCGGCGCTGCGCTCGGCGCGCGCGGGAACCTCGCTCGGCGAGCTGGGCGGCGCGGTCGAACGCGAGGTGCGGCGCCACGGCTTGGCGGTGGTGCGAGAGCTCTGCGGCCACGGCGTGGGACGCCGCATCCACGAAAGCCCATCGGTGCCTAACTGGAACGATCCGGCGACCCGCGGCGTGCTCACGCCCGGGCTGGTGATTGCGCTCGAGCCGATGGTCACCCCGCGCCCAACGCGAGCGGTGCAGGATGACGACGGCTGGACGCTGCGCACGCTGAGCGGCGCGCTCGCGGTGCACCACGAGCACACGATCGTGATCCGGACAGGTGCGCCGCTCGTCCTCACCATGTAGCCGGCGCCCGCGCCCCAGCGCGACTCCCTTACCAGCCATGCCTCTCACACCTGGCCAACGCGCCACCCGCAGTCTCACCATCGGCGCCGACAAAGTGCAGGCCTTCGCCGAGCTCACGGGCGATTACAATCCGCTGCACTTCGACGAAGCGTTCGCGAAGCGCACGCGCTTCGGGAAGCTGGTCGTGCAGGGCGGTCTCACGACCGGACTGCTCCACGCGTTGGTCGCGATGGATATGCCGGGACCCGGCACGGTGTTTCTGAGCCAGAACTGGAAATTCACCGCACCGGTCTACATCGGCGATACCATCACGGCCGAGGCGGAAGTCGTGAGCGTGCATGCGACAAAGCCGGTGACGCAGCTGCGCATCGTGGTCCGCCGCCAGACGGGTGACGTGGTGCTCGAGGGTGAAGCATGGTGCTACACGTTCTCGGGCCGCGGCCCGTCTTCCCTCTAAGGCGGCCACGCATGACCGGCGTCGTGGCGCCGCTGTAGATTGCATTTAGCCTGTCGCCGCTCGACTACGCGGCGGCAGTGGCTCAGTTCTTCACGGCGCCCGTTTCTCGCGGTGCGCACCGATCGCGAGTGCACATGTCATCTCTCGATTCGTTCAGGAGCCGCTCGACGCTGCACGTTGACGGCACCGACTACACCATCTTCCGCCTGGATGCACCGGGTCTCGCGTCGCTCGACGGCGCGCACATCGACCGCCTTCCGATTTCGCTTCGCGTCCTGCTGGAAAACCTGCTCCGCAACGAGGACGGCGCCTTCGTCAAGCGCGACGACATTGCCGCGCTCGCCACGTGGGACGTGACGGCGTCGCGCGAGCAGGAGATTGCATTCCGCCCCGCCCGCGTGCTGCTGCAGGATTTCACCGGCGTGCCCGCGGTGGTCGACCTCGCCGCGATGCGCGACGCGATTGCCCGGTTAGGCGGAGATCCGACGCGCATCAACCCGCTGCAGCCCGCCGACCTGGTCATCGACCACTCGGTGCAGGTCGACGAGTACGGCACCGAAGCGGCGCTGCTCATCAACACCACGAAGGAATTCGAGCGCAACAGCGAACGCTACGCCTTCCTGCGGTGGGGACAGCGGGCATTCCGCAATTTCAGCGTCGTGCCGCCCGGCACGGGTATCTGCCACCAGGTGAATCTCGAGTACCTCGGCCGCTCGGTCTTCAGCACCGAGATCGACGGTGTGCGGTACGCGTACCCGGATTCGTTGGTCGGCACCGACTCGCACACGACGATGATCAACGGGTTAGGCGTCGTGGGCTGGGGCGTGGGCGGCATCGAGGCGGAAGCGGCCATGTTAGGCCAGCCGCTCTCGATGCTCGTCCCCGAGGTGGTGGGATTCAAGCTGCACGGACGGCTGCCCGCCGGCGCGACGGCCACCGATCTCGTGCTCGCGGTGACGCAGATGCTTCGCAAGAAAAAAGTCGTCGGCAAATTCGTCGAATTCTACGGCGTCGGACTCTCATCGTTGTCCCTCGCCGACCGTGCGACCATCGGCAACATGGCGCCCGAGTACGGCGCGACCATCGGCTTCTTCCCGGTCGACGACGAGACGCTCAAGTATCTGCGGTTCACGGGCCGGAGCGAGCATCAGGTGCAGTTGGTCGAGGCGTATGCCAAAGCGCAGGGCATGTTCCGGACGGATGCGTCGGCCGATCCGGTGTTCAGCGACACGATCGAGCTGGATCTCGGGACGGTCGAGCCGTCGCTTGCCGGGCCCAAGCGGCCGCAGGACCGCGTGCCGCTCGCCAAGGCCAAGAGCATGTTCGCCGAAGCGCTGCGCGGAGAATTGGAACGGTTAGGCGAAGACACGGGCGGCGGGTTGTCGAACGCCGGCGGGTCGGGCGGCGTGGGCGTCGCACCGGCGGCCGCCGCGGCCGCCGTCAGCGTGCGGATGCACGAGCAGACGTTCACGATCACGCACGGCTCGGTGGTGATCGCGGCGATCACGAGCTGCACCAACACGTCCAACCCGTCGGTGATGATCGGCGCCGGACTCCTGGCCAAGAAGGCCGTTGAGAAAGGTCTGGCCGTCAAGCCGTGGGTCAAGACGAGTCTCGCGCCCGGGTCGAAGGTCGTGTCGGACTACTATCTGAAGTCCGGCCTCATGACGTACCTCGAGAAATTGGGTTTCTATCTCGCCGGTTACGGCTGCACCACCTGCATCGGCAACTCGGGCCCGCTGCCGCCGGACATCGCGGATGCAGTGGAACGGCACAAGCTCGTCGTGGCCGCGGTACTGTCGGGCAACCGCAACTTCGAGGGTCGCGTCAACGCGCTGACGCGGTTCAACTACCTGGCGTCGCCGCCGCTCGTGGTGGCGTACGCGCTGGCGGGCCGCATGGACATCGACCTCGCTACCGAGCCGTTAGGCATCGGCGCCGACGGGCCCGTGTTCCTGCGCGACATCTGGCCGTCGTCCAAGGAAGTGCAGGAGACGATTCTGTCGTCGGTGAAGAGCGAGATGTTCACGAAGGAGTACGCCAACGTCTTCGACGGCGACGAACGGTGGCGTGCGCTGCCGATGCCGACGGGCGATCTCTACGCGTGGGACGAGAAGTCGACGTACGTCAAGAACCCGCCGTTCTTCCAGGACATGACGCTCGACCCGCCCCCCGTGCGGCCGATCCGCGGCGCCCGTGTGCTCGCGATGCTCGGCGACTCCATCACGACCGATCACATCTCGCCCGCCGGTTCGATTCCCGTGAAGAGTCCGGCCGGCCAGTGGCTCATCGCGCACGGCGTGAAGGCATCCGATTTCAATTCGTACGGCTCGCGACGCGGCAACCATGAAGTGATGATGCGCGGCACGTTCGCGAACATTCGCCTGCGCAACGAGCTGGCGCCGGGCACCGAGGGCGGCTGGACGGCGCTCCAGGCGGGCGGGACGCCGGTCACGATCTTCGATGCGTCGATGCAGTTCCAGCAGGCAGGCACGCCGCTGCTCATCATCGCCGGCAAGGAATACGGCACGGGCTCCTCGCGCGACTGGGCGGCCAAGGGCACGCTGTTGTTAGGCGTTTCCGCGGTGATCGCCGAATCGTTCGAGCGCATCCATCGCTCGAACCTGGTCGGCATGGGCGTGATCCCGCTCGAATTCGTGGATGGAGCGACCCGGCAGTCGTTAGGCCTGACCGGATTCGAGACCTACGAGATCGACGGGCTGTCGAACAACATGGCGCCGCGCGCCGAGCTCACGGTGCGAGCGACGGACGCGGCCGGCACGACCCGGACGTTCCAGGTCCGCTCGCGCATCGATACGCCGGAGGAGGCGACGTACTATAGGAATGGCGGGATCCTGCCGTACGTGTTGCGGAATCTGGCGAAGCGAGGCGCTCGCTGACGCTGTGGTGCCTTACACGATGTGCCGCCCTTCCCCCGTCTCGCGCTCCCGCTTCCTGAGCTCGCGCGCCACGAACACCGTCCGATACACTGCCGTCCCGATCGAGCCCGCGCCGATCAGCACGATCACCGTGAGCAGCAGTGCGCCGTTGTGCCAGTGGAGCGCGCGGGTCAGCGGGCTGTCGACCAGCGAGGCCACGCCCAACAACACCAGACGCTCGGCCCGCTGCATGACACCGCCGCGGCAGTCCACCCGCACGCCCTCGCCCTTGGCGCGCGCGTAGCTCACCATCAACGAGCCGCCTAACGCAAGGATCGTCGCCGTCATCGCCAGCGGCACCGCCTCGAAGTACACCGCGAGCCCGATGAACGCGAACATCTCGGCAAAGCGGTCGAGCATCGAGTCGAGAAACTCGCCGTAGTCGGAAGCCACGCGTCGAGCGCGCGCGATGCGGCCGTCGATGATGTCCGCCACGCCACCCACCAGGACCAGCCAGCCGCCCAAGGCCAGCGACTCTTTCGCGTACGCGAAGCCGGCGAACAGCCCCATGAGTCCGCCGAAGTAGTTGAACAAATCGGGGGAGAGGCCCCACGACACGAACGCACGTTCGGCGGGCGAGATCAGCCACATCAACCAGTCGCGCACCCACGTGCCCAATAGAAACGTCGTTGGGCGGCGCGCGACATCGGCATCCACCGGCCGGTTCCGCGACACGACAGCGAACACAGGCATGGTCAATACGAACATTCCGGCGAGAATCAGCGCCGCATACGTCGTAGGCGTCATTTCAGCTTCGTCGTTGTGGTCGAGATCTGAGGTAGCGAATCGCCTTGGGCCATAGGAAGATGAGCGGCCAACGCCGCTCGCGCTCGGTCAGCTCGACCGAAACACCGCTGCGGCCGGCGACCTTCTTAAGAATGTACTCGAGCCATCCATCGTACAATGCGATGTATTTGAGCCAGCGCAGCGTCGCGCGAACTTTGCTACGCCGGAAATACATGGCGGCACGGAACTTGGCCCACTTTCCAACCGGCTCGACGATGGTGTAGACTTTACCTTTCCGTGCAACTATTCTTTGCTGGACGAGTTGGTCCAGCAACGCCGTGTAGACCGGTATCAACGTCTCACGTTGCGCGTCAACCAAAGCATTCACGCGCTCACTCCCTTCGGGTCGAATCTCTGCAGCAAACGACGTCTCGAGCAGAATCCGGCAGTACGCATCCACATCGAATTGTTGGGGTAAGTATGGTCTGCCCCACACGAACGTCGCGATGCGCGCGCCGACCAGTAAGTCGATAACACGTTCTCGACTCTGTTCATCTCGCGCCCACGCAACTTGCACGTGTTGAAAGAGTCGCCCTAACGCGAAGTGATCGCTCGCCAGGGACGACGCAGCAAGGCGAAAATCGGACCACGAATACACGGCGCACTTGCCCTCGAGCACCGGGGTGACGCCGGGAACGGTGACACGAATGACGTTGGGCGCAAGCAGATGATTGAGCACCGTGGCGACGTGCGGCCGAAATCGTGCAACGCCGTTCGACGTGAGTGAGCGATAGGCGTCCCGATAGCGATCCACGATGACAAAGAAGTCGTGAGCGCTTTCGGCTCTCGGTTGGGATTGTTGGGCGTGTGATCCGTAGTGCACGAGTGCAACCGTGGTCGGGCCGCACGCGCTCGCAATGAATGCAGCAAGCTGGTCCGTGCGCGCCGAGCGTGCGGTGTCCAGTCCCGTCGCGAGCTGGGCGCCAAGCGCTGGATCGCGCGGGAGGGAAAAGTGCGGTTGCCGGTTGGACATTACCGGCGGTTGCGGCTCACGACTGCCGCATCTCGTCGAGCGCCGCTGTCATACGCTGGTGCAGCATGTCGATGAACTCGTCGACCTGTGCTTCATCGGTCGGAGGGTCGAAGGGTCCGAGCACGACAGCACGAATGTGGGTGTCGGCAAATCGCACGAAGGAATCGGCGAACGTTCGAACGTGCGACATGCCGTCGGCCACTACACAATAGATAGGTCGGGAAGCCCGCGCGAGCGTAATCCGCAAGCCGTTGCGCATGAAGCGACCAATGCGGCCATCGTCGGTGCGGTGTCCTTCGGGAAAGATCAACAGCGATTGCTCGCCTCGTGCAACCTGTTCGGCTGCCTCGGTGAGCGATGCCAGCTCGGGACGCGAGAGCGTGCGCTTCTGCGAGAGAAACGGGAAGCGCGCAAGACGACTGAGCGGCGAGATGCCTGGAATGCCGCGACGATACCGGTCGCGGGTCGGAATGAGTGGATAGGGTCCGCGTACCAAGAAGAGGCCGAGTGGGATGTCGAGCACCGACTGGTGATTCATCACCACGATGCAACTCTCGGCGGGCAGTAATCCGTTTGTCGTAAGGCGCACGCCCGCGAGGGCTCGCGCCATTCGGAGCGTGGCAGTGGCGTGAAAGCGGAGCCAGGCGCGGACCATCGCCCGGCGCCGCGCAGGAAAAAGAAAAATTGCGGGCCATAGCAGCAACCGCTGCCCAAGCCCCATGATGATGGTCACGTAGCAGAAGTAGATGACGAAGAAAATGCCGCTGCGTAGTACGCGCCCGATACGCGCAAGTCGGGATCCGGACGAGGGGAGGATGGGTGGTCGTGGTGCAGCTGGATCCGGAGAAGGAGCGTGCTGCGGAGACAAGCCGGCGCTCTCGGCATTCACTTGGAGGTCACCCATGGCAACACGAGTCGAAGCGCAGACGAGCATGAGCGTCTCCGACTATGATTACAGTAGCTTCTTTTATTCGTCGAGCGATGACCCGTTCGCGATACTGGA